>NZ_JBFUFQ010000184.1:0-11950 GCF_056403355.1 Rhizobacter sp. P2_H3
GAAGAGGTCTACGCCCGCCCGGCCACCACCTTCGTCGCGAGCTTCATCGGCTCGCCGCCGATGAACCTGCTGACCGGCCGCGCCCAGGGCGCGAGCTTCACGTTCGGCGGCGTGGACCTGCCCCTGCCCCACGCGGCGCCGCGCGACGGCGAGCTGATCCTCGGCGTGCGCCCGGAGCACCTGGGCCATGCGAGCGTCGCGCACGACGGCGGCTGGCCGCTGGCGATCGAGATGGTCGAGATGCTGGGCGCCGAGCGCCTGGTGCACGGCCGCATCGCCGACCATGGCTTCACGCTGCGCATCGACGGCACGCTGGTGCCGCCGGCCCCTGGCAGCACGCTGCACCTGAAGCCGTCGGCCGAGCACCTGCACTGGTTCGATGCGGCAAGCGGCAAGCGGGTCGCTGCATGACCACCTGGCCGTACCCACTGTGGGTCGCGCACCGTGGTGCGGGCCTGCTGGCACCTGAGAACACTCTGGCCGCATTCCGCGTCGGGGCCGGCCACGGCTACCGCGCGTTCGAATGCGACGTGAAGTTGAGCGCCGACGGCGTGCCCTTCCTGCTGCACGACGCGACGCTGCAGCGCACGACGCCGGAGCGCGGCCTGGCCTCGGATCGCAGCTGGGCCGAGCTGTCGCGGCTGGACGCCGGCGGTTGGCACAGCCGCGGCTTCGCCGGCGAGCCGATCCCGAGCTTCGAGGCGATCGCCCGCTACTGCCTGCGCAACGGCTTCGCGCTGAACATCGAGATCAAGCCGACGCCGGGCGACGAGGCCGAGACCGGCCGCGTCGTCGCGCGCGAAGCGGCCCGGCTGTGGGCCGGCGAGGCGGTGCAGCCGCTGCTCAGCTCGTTCAAGCCGGATGCGCTGGCGGCCGCCCGCGACAGCGCGCCGGCCCTGCCGCGGGCGCTGCTGCTCGACAGCCTGCGCAGCGGCTGGCTGGAAGAAGCGCAATCGCTCGGCTGCGTCGCCGTGGTCACGCACTACGGGCTGATCGACAAGGCGGTGCTGGCCCGCGTGCACGGCGCCGGCCTGCGCGCGCTGGTCTACACCGTGAACGACCCGGCCGAGGCGCGCCGGCTGACGGGGCTCGGCATCGACGGCATCATCACCGACGCGGTGAACCGCTTCTCACCCGGCAGCGCGATCCACGACTGACGGGAAACCGCGCCCGGGTGACAACCCGGGCTCAACCCCCATTTGTTCGCTTGTCACCTCCCCAAAGAGCGGTGGTGGCCAAAGGCGCGKGYGGGGAGGCTGTGGAGCGCCAATAGGGACGGGGCGCCGGAGCTGGCTGGTTTCATGGCCCGCGTGCGCAGCACGCTTCGTGCACTGACTGTCGCCCACTGTTTGACCACAACGAACGAAGTGAGTGGCGGGAGTTTGGGCGACGGGCCATGAAACCAGTCAGCGCAGGGCAGTCATCGCCCCCTGGGGCGATGACCGACCCGGCCGGCGAGCCACAGCCTCCCCGCACGCGCCTTCCGCGCCACGTCACTCCGCCGCCGGCCGCACGTCCGCCTCCGCCCCCATCCAGTCCTCGACGTTCTCCAGCTTCGGCAGCTCGCGCACGTTGCGGATGACCGGATGGCGCCCCGCCACCGCGGCCACCAGCAGCGCAAAGGCGCCGGCGAACACCAGCGAGGCGCGCAGCCCGACGTGCTCGCCCAGCCAGCCGCCGAGCAGTGCACCCGGCCCGGCCGGGATCAGGATCAGCCAGCGCATCGTCGCCGTCATGCGGCCGAGCAGCGGCTCCGGCGTCACCGCCTGCCGCAGCGCGAGGAAGTTGATGAAGATCAGCACCGCGCCGGCCGAGAAGCACAGCAGCATCGCCGCGAAGGCCGCCACGCCCCAGGAGTTGGCCGGCGCCRCCGCCAGCACCAGCCAGCCGACGCCGCAGATCACGAAGCCCAGCACCAGGCACGGCCCCGGCCCGTAGCGCCGGCTGATGCGGTTGCCGTACACGCTCGCGAGGATGGTGCCGCCGCCCATGCCCATGTAGCTGAGGCCGATCGCCTGCTCGCCCAGGCCCAGCGTGCGGGTCGCGAACAGGATCTGCACCACCAGCGCCGCGTGGTGGCACATCTGCCACAGGCCCACCGCGGTCGCCAGCGCGATCAGCAGGCGCTGGCTGCGCACGAAGCGCACGCCGGCCTGCAGGTCGCGCCAGAAGTGCGCATCGGCGCGCGGGCGGCGGATCTCGACGATGCGGATGCCGCGCAGGATGCCGGCCGACAGCAGCAGCAGCGCCGCATCGACCAGCAGCGCGAGCGGCGCCCCCACCAGCTTGATCAGCGCGCCGGCCAGCCCCGGCCCGGCCACCTCGGCACCCGAGGTGGCGAGCGCGTTCTTCGCGTGCGCCTCCACCAGCCGCTCGCGCGCCACCACCTGCGTCAGCACGATCTGCGCGGCAGTGCCGGCGGTCGTGTAGACCGTGCCGATCACGAAGGCGACGACGTACATCCACGGCATCGTGAGCCAGCCCATCCACCAGGCGAAGGGCACGCTCGCGACGACCACCGCCAGGCTCGATTCACCGAGGATGTAGACCGGCAGCTTGCGCACCCGGTCGAGCCAGACCCCGGCCGGCAGCGAGAACAGCACGAAGGGCAGCGTCTCCATCATCGTCAGCAGCCCCATCTGCGTGGGCGAGGCGTGCAGCAGCAGCGCGGCGGTCAGCGGCAGCGCGAGCATCGTGACCTGGCCGCCGAACGAGCTGATCAGGATCGAGGTCCAGAGCCGGCGGTAGGTGGCGTCGTGCAGCAGGTCGCCCACCGGCAGCGCCAGGCGTGCCCGCCAGCTGCGGCGCCAGGCCGCCAACCGTTCCGACAGCCCGGACACCCTCCCTCGCACGGGCCGGCGAATCATCGATTCCCTCTCATATTTATGCGGCATTGGTCTCAACCGGAACCGCACAGTGTGCCGCGGTTCGCTACCATCCGTCTCTCAAGGAGGTGCACGACATGCAAGCCCTGCAGATCCTTCACCTGGAAGACGACACGCTCGACGCGGACCTGGTCCAGCGCGAGGTCGCGCGGCTCGACATCCGGTCGAACTGGGTGACGGTCAGTTCCAGCGAGCAGTTCTTCGAGGCGATGGAGAACACCCGCTTCGACGCGATCCTCTCCGACAACCGCGTGCCCGGCATCGAGGGCCTGCAGGCGCTCGAGGTCGCGCGGCAGCGCCGGCCCGGCATGCCGTTCATCTTCGTCAGCGGCAACACCGATCCGCGCTGGGCCGAGCACTGCCTGGAGGCCGGCGCCACCGACTACGTCCCGAAAGACCAGCTGTTCCGCCTGCCGAGCGCGCTGCGCCGGCTGCACGACGCGCGCGAGGCCGAGCGGCTGGCCCGGCTCACGCGCGGGCGGGCGCTGCTGGTCGACCTGGTGAAGGAGCTGTCGCTCGCGCGCAGCGTCGACACCATCGTGCGCATCGTGCGGCGCGGCGCACGCCAGCTGAACCAGGCCGACGGCGCCACCGTCGTGATGCGCGACGGCGAGTTCTGCCACTACGTCGACGAGGACGCGATCGGCCCGCTCTGGAAGGGCAGCCGCTTCCCGCTCACCTCGTGCATCAGCGGCTGGGCCATGCTGAACGGGCAGGCGGTCGCGATCCCCGACATCTACCTCGATCCGCGCATCCCGCACGACGCCTACCGGCCGACCTTCGTGAAGAGCCTGGTGATGGTGCCGATCCGCGCCGAATCGCCGATCGGCGCGATCGGCAACTACTGGGCGAACACGCACGACGCGACGCCCGACGAGGTGGAGCTGATCCAGGCGCTGGCCGACTGCACCTCGCTCGCGTTCGAGAACGTCGCGGTCTACGAGAGCCTGGAGCGCCGCGTGCAGCAGCGCACCGCCGAGCTGCAGGAGGCCAACAGCGAGCTGGAAGCCTTCACCTACTCGGTCTCGCACGACCTGCGCGCGCCGCTGCGCGCGGTGCAGGGCTACACCGAGATGCTGCTGGCCGACGCCTCGCCGCCGCTGCAGGGCCAGTCGCTGCTGTTCGGGCAGAGCATCCTGGCCTCGGCGCACCGCATGCACGCGCTGATCGAGGACATGCTCAGCCTGTCGAAGGTCACGCGCGCCCAGGTGCGCGTGCAGCCGGTGCACATCGGCGCGATGGCGCGCGACATCATGAGCACGCTGCAGACGGCGTGGCCGCAGCGCAGCGCGCAGGTCGAGCTCGACGCCACGCTGATGGCCGACGGCGACGCCGGCCTGCTGCGGCTCGCGCTGGAGAACCTGCTGTCGAACGCCTGGAAGTTCACCGGCAAGCGCGACGACGCGAAGATCTCGTTCAGCGCCGAGGCGCAGAAGGACGGCCGCCTGGTCTACTGCGTGCGCGACAACGGCGCCGGCTTCGACATGGCCTACGTGCAGCAGCTGTTCGAGCCGTTCCGCCGGCTGCACCGGGAATCGGATTTCCCCGGCACCGGCGTCGGCCTTGCGATCGTGCGCCGCGTGGTGCAGAAGCACGGCGGCGAGATCTGGGTGCACGCCGAGAAGGACAAGGGCGCGAGCTTCTTCTTCACGCTGCCCCGCGCCGGCAGGGCACGCTAGCTAGCGCATCCGCTCCTTCAGCAGCGCGCGCAGCCGCTCGCGCAGCTCGGGCGTCATCTCGCCGAGCGCGCCGCGGCGGTTCGCCGGGATGTGCGCCGCCGCGTCGCGCCCGGCATCGAACACGTAGTGCTCGAAGATCGCGGCCCAACCGCGGCGCTCCTCGGCGGGCAGCGACTTCAGGCACAGCAGCACGTGCAGCAGGGCGTCGAGCGCCGACGGCACCGGGTCGCCCGCCGCCAGCGCGCCGCGCCACCAGTAGTTCACCAGCATGTTGAAGCCCGCGAGCGACTCCACATGGTGCCACCACAGCGCCGGGATCAGGATCGCATCGCCCGGCTCGAGCTCGGCCACCTGCGCGGCGGCGATCGCCTCGCGGAAGCGCGGGAAGCGCTCGAAGTCGGGCGCCGCGAAGTTCACCAGGCTGATCGGCGTGCCGGTCGGGGCGTGGTCGAGCGGGCCGATGTACAGGTTGCCGATCTGCTCCGGCGGGAACAGCGTGAAGCGGCGCCGGCCGGCCACCACGCAGGCGATGTTGCTCGATTCGTCGAAGTGCGCCGGCGTCGTGATCGCGTTGCCGAGCCAGATGCGCGGCACGATGCTGCGCCCGAGCAGCGGCAGCGGGTTCTCGTCGACGAAGCCGGGCAGGCAGTCGGGGATCGGCGAGCTCTGCACCGCCACCGCCGGCGGGTTCGGGAAGGCGGAGTAGCGCAGCACCTGCTCGAGCACCGTCGACAGCGGCAGCTGGTTGCGCATGAAGTTGAAGCCGCTCATGTCGGCGTTGTAGAAGAGCCGCCCGTGCTGGTCGGGCGGCGTCATCACCGCCTGCACCTGGCTGCCGTTGTCGTGGTCGGCCAGGTATTGCGCGAGCGCCAGCGGCGACGCGAGGCCATGGCGCACCGCGGGCCAGTGCTTGACGAGCCCGCGCAGGATGGTCGGGCGGGCGCCAGCGATCACCTCGCGGCGCAGCGTCTCGTCGTCGAGGCCGGTGACCTCAAGGATCGGTGTGGTGGTGATCGGCTGGGACGGCATGGTTCGCCGAGGATAGCCCACGCAATGCCGCGGCGAGCTCGGCCACCACGGGCGACCAATCGCCGCGCTGCGCCTGCCGGAACAGCCGCAGCACGCCCGGATACCACGGCGAATCGCTGCGCCCGGTGAGCCAGCGCCAGTCGGTCATCTGCTGCGGCAGCAGCACCCAGCACGGCTTGCCGAGCGCACCGGCCAGGTGGGCGACCGCGGTGTCGACGCAGATCACGAGATCGAGCGCCTGCACGATGGCGGCGGTGTCGGCGAAGCTGTCGATCTCGCCGCCCAGGTGCAGCGCGACCGGCGCGCGCAGCGCCTCGTCTTCGCCAGCGCCCTTCTGCAGGCTGACGAAGTGCACGCCGGGCAACGCGGCCAGCGGCGCCAGCAGGTCGATCGACGGCAGCGATCGCTCGTCGTCGTTCTCGAACGCGGGGTTGCCCTTCCAGACCAGGCCCACGCGCAGGCCGTTCGCCGGGAGTGCCCGCTGCCATCGCGCGGCGGCCGCCGGCTCGGCGCGCAGGTAGGGTTGGGCGGCGGGGATCGCGTCCGGCCGGGTGCCGAGGTGGCGCGGCACGCTGGTCGCCGAGGTCCAGCAATCCCAGTGCGCGGGCGGCAGCAGGCCGTCGGCCGGCAGCACCTCGTCGACACCGTCCAGCGTCGCCAGCAGCGCCTGCAGCGGCGGCGGACACAGCAGCGTGACGCGCAGCGCACCGGCCTGCTTCAGCACGGTGGCGAAGCGGCTGAACTGGATCATGTCGCCGTAGCCGCCCTCCAGGCCGACCAGCACGCGGCGGCCGTCCAGCGGCTCGCCCTGCCAGCGCGGGCAGGTGACGCGCCCGGCCAGGTCGAGCTGCCAGCCGCGCCACGCGTAATGGGACCAGCCCTCGTCCCAGCGCTCGTCGCGCAGGCACAGGTAGGCGAGGTTGATGTGCGCCTTCGGGTATTGGGGGTCCAGCGACAGGCTGCGCCGGCAGCAGGCTTCGGCGTCGCCGTGCCGGCCCATCTGGGCGAGCAGCACGCCGAGGTTGGACCAGGCGGCCGGCGCCTCGGGATCGAGCTGCACGGCCGCCCAGCAGGCGGCCAGCGCCTCGTCGAAGCGTTTCAGCCGCGCCAGCAGCGCGGCGTGGTTCAGGTGGATGGTGGGTTGCTGCGGCCGCAGCGCGAGCGCGCGGCGGTAGCAGTCGTCGGCCTCGCCGAGGCGGCCGGCGGCCTCTGCCAGCCAGCCGAGGTTGGCGTGCGCCTCGCCCAGCTCAGGCTCGATCGCGATGGCCTCGCGGAAACAGGCCTCGGCACCCGCTGCGTCGTGCGCGGCGAGGTGCCGGGTTCCGTCGAAGAAGCGTTGGCTTGCAGCGGGCTGCATGCCGGCATTGGAGCGCGCCGGCCTACATGGCGATCCCCGGAGCTGCGGGGCAAGAGCCCGGCTGTTCCGGTCAATAGTGCGGCGGCAGCTCGTCGCGCAGGCTGCGGAACGGCCCGGCGTCCTGGCCGGCGGCCTGCTGGCGCAGCAGGGCGATCTGGGCTGCCATCTGCTCGATCTGCTGCTGCTGGCGCGCGAGCAGCGCGTTCAGCGAATCGAGCAGGTCCTCGCTGAAGCTGGCCTTGATCTCCAGGGCGGTGAGGCGGCGGTCGGTGTCGTGTGCGGAGTCCATGGGGGCATTGGAACTCAGCCGCGGACGCCTCGGGATCGGGCTGCACGGCCAACCAGTTCAACCCAGGTCCTCACTCTCACCCACACCCTCGTCCTCAGTCTTGCTGGCAGATACCGGTACCGGTGCCAGGGCCAGGAACAGCTCCTGCGCGACCCTGTCGGCCGACCCGGCCAGCCCCCCGGCCGCCTGCAGCGCCCGCACGTCGTTCAGCAGCACCGCCTTTACCTTCTCTCGCACCATTTGCATGTCTTCGCCGGACCTCCTGCCGTGCAACCGGCGTGCGACGCGGGCATCGAGCGCCGCGCGTACTTGGTCCGCCCAGGGGCCATCCTGCTGCAGCGTCGCCTCCTCGAGCAGCTGCGTGATCCGGTAGTGAGACATCGCCAGCGCCCCGGTCCAACCTGTCCGCTTCGACGCGCGCTCTTCGGCAAGAAACCAGGTGCCCAGATGCCGCTGCGCCGGTGATTCGCTCTCCACCGGCAGGAGGGTCCGACTGAAGTCAAGCATCCGCCGATAGACACCGTCCACGCCCGCCTTGGCGCCGCGTTTGTCGAAGCCTTGCGCCAGCACCTTCATCGACTTCTCGAATGCCGGGCGATCGACGCCCAGCCCCCCATCCTTGCGCGAACTGAACATCAGGAGCGCGATCGCTTCGGCATAGGGCAGCCGCCCGGTGCCAGCGAGCAGCTGTGCATTCGCCTCGGCGACCTCGAAGACCGTCTCGAACACCGCCGGCTGAACGGCTTCAGCCGCGCGCGCGGTGGGCGCCGCCAGCAGGTTGCGGATCACCCCCTCGACGGTATCCATCGCACCCGCCTCATCGCCGGCATGCAGCTTCGCCAGCACGCCGTGTTCCAGTTGATCGGCATCCATCACCACGAGTCCGAGATGCAGCATCATCTTCATCGAGAAGCTGAGCGGCTGGCCATCCCGGAACCCTTCGGTGACCTCGCGCGCCATGACCTCCCACGCCAGCACTTCGTTCCCGCCGGGGCCATAGCTCGTCGTCTTTTGCCCGCTGTAGCCCACTGCGCCGTTCACGAACTTGCCCTTGCCGCGGGTGGTCTGGAAGCCTTTGATGAAGCTGTCGCACAGCGCCTCGAAGTCGCGCGTGGCCTTCAGGGCCTTGCTGCTGCGCTCGCCCTCCTTCTGCGCATGGGCTTCCTGTGCCCGCAGGTGCTGGCGGTAGGCCAGCAGCGCCGAGAAGATCATCGCGGCTACCGCAACCACCACCGTGGAGGCTTTGCCCATCGCTGCGACGCCGATGCCGAGGAGCGGCAGGAGCATCGCCAACAGCGACGTGGTCCCACCTCCGCCGCGCACGATCCCATTGAGGATGCGGCTGATGGCGGTGAGCCTCTCGGTATTCGCGATGCCGATCTTGCGGTCGCAGTACATCATTGCGGTCAGCAGAATCGCTGCATGCACCGGATCTTCCCCGACCTCCGCCTCGAGCTTGGACAGCTGCTCGAATCGCCAGCTGAACTGCTGCATCGTCAGCTTGGCCCACGTGTGCTCGTTGCAGCCCTGGAACACGTCAAACGGCCCCGCCATCATGCCGAACGGCCCGGCGACACCGAGCATGGCCGAGTCGTGCAGCATGTAGAGCGCCGCTCTGCCGATCGCGGCCATGCCCAGTGCAGCCGCCCCTGGAACGTCCCGCAACCAGCCCCCCTGCGCCTGTTGCGCGTCGGCCATGTTGCGCTTCGCCGTGCGATCGGCCATCCAGAGCGAGCCTTCCGGCTTGCGCCCATGCTCGGCGTGGTACTGGTGGATAGTCGCGGCCATCACGGCAGCGCTGTCGGGCCAGGCCGCCACGGCCGACCAGAACTCCATCGCCTGCAGGCCGAGCTGCGGGTCAGGCCGCTCGCCTGCCAGCCAGCTGCGCAGTACCGTCTCGGCCGCCGCCAAATTCAGCAGCACCTTGCATTGCGCCTGCTGGATGGTCGACAGCTTGGTCAGCAGCACGCCATCGATGGTCGCCCCGTGCCAGCCCAGCGTCGCCAGGGAGGCGAGTTCGCCGACCCCCGAGATCAGCTGTCCGACCTCAGTACCAGAGGCCGCCGCTCCCAGCTTCATGGCCAGGATCGCGCCATTCACCAGGTAGTTGATGCGATGCTTTCGGGTCGTCAGCACATCACCCGGGGCTTGCGGATTGAAGGCATGGGAGCCACCCGTGATGCCGACACGGGCCGCCTGGCGCCGCACGCGGGCAGCGAGCTTCTTGGACCGTGCCTGTCGCTTTCCGACGGTCGACTCCTTCTTGGTCCGGGCCAGTTTGGTGCCGGCCTCCCCCACGACGAGGAGGCCGGCCTCGACCCACGCGCGCGCCTTGCGGGCGCACAGAGGTGCAATGCGGTCGAGGATCTCTGCGGACAGCTGCAGGTGCGCCTCCAGGAGATCCACCTCCGTCGCCGGAACGTCCGCACCGAGGATGCGTTCCGCTTGCGTCTGGAAGGGGCACGCTTCCAGCGCGCCGAAGCGCCGCACCGGCGCCAAGTCGCCACGCTGCGCATAGACCGCGACGAATTCGGCGTAGCTCTGAGTGTTCAACCCATCCGCGCTTCCGCTTTCCATCGTGATCGCCGAGTCGGATGATTCACTGACAGACGCCGAGGTACGGCTGGTTGCACCAAGACCAGGCCGCCGCGTTCCGTACGAAGAGCGTGCCTCCTTCATGCCAGCACCTCTTGCGCATGCCACGCGCCGGCCGGGCTCTCGCCGCCGGCCGCGAGTTCGGTGGCCTGCAGATCAGCCTTCAGGCGAGCCACCCACGACGGCACCTGCCACAGCAACCATGTCGACAAGGCCTCCGGCGATTCGAGGATCTCGGGCGCCACGAGCGCGACCCCGACGATGTGCCCGGTCACCGGGTGCAGCGCCAGCGTGAGCGGTGCGTCATCGGCACGCCGCAGGTTCAACTGCAGCAGCCGGCGCAAGAGCTCCGGCTCATGCTGCGGCAGCGGTCCGAGATCGAGCACCATCCGGACGGATCCGTCCGGCGCACAGCCCAGCAACACGTCGGTGCCGGCCACGTTGATCAGCCCCTTGTGGAACAGGTCCGGCAGATCATCCAGTTCCAGGCTCGCGGCCAAGCCCGCCATCAACGCTTCGAATCGCTCTTGAAACATGGGTCACCCTTTGTGGGGATTCCCTCCCTGGTTCACGCCCCCGTGTGGGAGCGCAAGCTGTGTGTCAGATCGCAATGCAGCAATTCCAGACGGATGGCCTGCCTCCCTGCATTGCGACTGCACTTCCACCCACTTCGGCCGGCATCCAGGCATCTCCCGGCGCGAACGGACTTTCGGGTTTCCACGTAGAGTTCGGGGCTTCCTCCGCACGCGCTCCCCCTCCCGTGAACCTTCCCCTGCTCGCCCTGGCCGCCGCCGCATTCGGCATCGGCACCACCGAATTCGTGATCATGGGATTGCTGCCGGATGTCGCCCGCGACTTCGGCGTCACGGCGCCGGTGGCCGGCATGCTGGTCTCCGGCTATGCGTTCGGCGTGACGATCGGCGCGCCGATCCTCGCGATCCTCACCGCCAAGTGGCACCGCAAGCGGGCGCTGGTCTCGCTGATGGGCTTGTTCATCCTCGGCAATGCGCTGTGCGCGATCGCACCGAACTACGAGTTCCTGATGGTCGCGCGCGTCGTCACCGCGTTCTGCCATGCGGCCTTCTTCGGCATCGGCGCGGTCGTCGCGGCCGGGCTGGTGCCGCACGAGAAGCGGGCGCAGGCCGTCTCGCTGGTGTTCACCGGCCTCACGGTGGCCAACATCCTCGGCGTGCCGCTGGGCACCGCGCTCGGCCATGCGGCCGGCTGGCGCTCGACGTTCTGGGCCGTCACCGGCATCGGGCTGGTCGCGATCACCGCGCTGTGGCGCTGGCTGCCGTCGGCGCTGCCCGCGCAGGAGGGCAGCATCCTGCGCGAGTTCCGCGCGATCGCCCGCTTCCAGGTGCAGTGCTCGCTGCTGATCAGCACGCTGGCCTCGGTCAGCATGTTCACCGTGCTGACCTACATCGCCTACATCCTGCGCGACGTCACCGGCTTCTCGCCCGACCAGATCAGCTGGGCGCTGATGCTGTTCGGCGGCGGCATCACGGTGGGCGGCCTGCTCGGCGGGCGGCTGGCCGACTGGCGGCTGATGCCGGCGATGGCCGGCCTGTTCGCCTGCATCGCGCTGGTGCAGCTGACGTTCTCGTGGACCGCCCCCTTCGCGCTGCCGGCGATGGTGACGCTGTTCGTCTGGGGCATCGTCTCGTTCGCGATCGGCCCGGCCGCGCAGGTGCGGGTGCTCGACACCGCCGTCGGGGCGCCCAACCTCGCCTCGACGCTGAACCAGGGCGCCTTCAACCTCGGCAACGCCGGCGGCGCCTGGCTCGGCGGCCTGCTGATCGCCGCCGACCGGCCGCTCACCGATCTGTGCTGGCTCGGCGCCGGCGTCGCGGTGCTGGCGCTCGGGGTCGTGCTGGTGTCGGCGCAGATGGACAAGCCGGGGCGGCTGGCGGCGGCTTGATCGAGCGTGCAAAGGCGTGGGTGGGGAGGCTGTGGCTCGCCGGCCGGGTCGGTCATCGCCCCTGGCGGGGCGACGACTCCCCTGCGCTGACTGGTTTCATGGCCCGTCGCCGAAACTCCCGCCACTCACTTCGTTCGTTGTGGTCAAACAGTCGGCGACAGTCAGTTCACGAAGCGTGCTGGCGCACGCGGGCCA
>NZ_JBFUFQ010000185.1:0-11924 GCF_056403355.1 Rhizobacter sp. P2_H3
GGCCTGCACCGGCTCGGACGCCATCAGCAGCCCGACAGCCATGAACGACAGCCAGAAGCCCGGCTGCAGCAGCGCCCAGGGATCGCAGGCGCTGACGACCACGGCGGCGGCCAGCAGCACCAGCGGCCACGGCCAGCGGCGCGCACCGGCCTGCAGCAGCGTGACGACCGCGAGCATCCACACGGTGCGCTGCGCCGGCACGCCCCAGCCGGCGAACAGCGCATAGCCCATCGCCGCCGCGAGGCCGATCCAGCGCGCAGCCAGCGGCGCCGGCAGCCACAGCATCGCGCGCGCCGAGCGCCGCCACAGCGCGCCGGCCAGCCGTGCGGCGAGCCACGCGAACATCGTGATGTGCAGGCCGCTGATGCTGACGAGGTGGGCGATGCCGGTGGTGCGGAACAGCTGCCAGTCGGCGCGCGCTATCGCGGACTGGTCGCCGACCGCCAGCGCGGCCAGCACGCCGGCCGCCTGCGGATCGCCGACCTGCGCATACAGCCGGTCGCGCACGCGCTGGCGCAGGCGCTCGATCGGGTGAGCGGCGGCGGGGTCGAGCAGCTCGGCGTGGCCGTCGAGCACGTAGCCGGTGGCGCGCACGCCTTGCTCGAACAGCATCAGCTCGATGTCGAAGCCGCCCGGGTTGACGCTGCCGTGCGGCTGGCGCAGGCGGGTGGTGAAGCGCCAGGCCTGGCCGGCGCGCAGCTGCGATTGTTCGGCGTTCAGCGGGCCATCATCGTGCCAGCCCTTGTACCAGCCGAGCGAGACGAGCGGTGGCACGGCCACCGGCTCGCCGCGCCGGCGCGCGTCGTCGACCTCGAAGCGGAACTGCAGCCCGGACGGGGTGTGGTCGGGCAGGCTCGCGACAGTGCCGGTGAGGACGAGGTCGTCGCCTTCGAGCGCGGCGGGCAGCGCATCGGCCAGGCGCAACGCGGCGCGCAGGTCGGAAGCGGCAAATCCCGCAACCGATGCGGCGATCGATGCGGCCAGCACGCCGAGCAGTGCGCCGCGGCGCCAGCGCCAGGCGAGCATCGTGCAGGAGAGGCAGGCCACGAGCAGCAGCGCCGTGCCCCAGGCCGGCTGGACAGCCTGCTGCTGGAGCTGCCATGCGACGCCCAGCAGCCATGCGACCGTGATCCCCGCAAGGTACAGCCCGCCTTGTCTGTGCATCGGGCCAGTGTAGAGGCCCGCGGCGTGGCTTCAGCCTGCGAACACGCGCGCCGCCAGCGCGTCGTTGCGCGAAACAGGCGCGGTCTTCGCGTATCGGAGCCTGGCGGCGTGCCAAGCCAGACAAAGTCGTTCCACACGAGGTCGATCAAACTGCTCAACACCCGCACGCCATGACACCCAGCATCACCGGTCGATCCATCCCATCGCGCCCACCCACCTCCACGCCGCAGTCGGGCACTGCGTCGCCGACGAGGGCAATGTCGCAACCGCGGGAAGGCTCGTCTGCATTGAAGGCAGCCCCTGAGAGCGCAGGACGCAGGAACATGTCGCCGGTACGCGCGGCATCTCCGCTGCGCCAGACCTCGTCTCCGAAGCTGGCGGCCCTGCCCGGCTCCGGGACCGGCGCTTCGGCCAGGACTTCCGACGAGATGTTCACGGTCGGCGCACTCCCGCCGTTTGGCCCCGCGCGGTGGAAATTTCTCGACGATCCCAACAACTGGCGCCCCGAACGCCGGCAGTTGCATGACAAGCTGATCGACGACTCTGTCAAGAAGGCGTCGGTCTTCGCGGAAGCCATCGAACGATCCGGTCGCGAGCCGACCCTGTTCGCCTTGCGCGGCAACACAGCCTCTGGAAAGACCCGGATGGCCAACTCCGCCGTGCCTGTCCTTGCCGACGCGATCAAGCAGAGTGAGGGGGGATGCATCAATCCCGATCTCTTCAAGGTGAGGCTGGGCAAGGTGCCCGGCCAGCCCGAACTGACCTCGTCCGAGGTTCACGCAGAGTCCTGCGTTCTTGCCGACCGCTTGGAGCGAGAACTGGCCGACTGCAGGACAGAGAGCGGAAAGCCGGCGAGCATGCTTGTCGACAAGCGGCTCGGCGGAGCGCACGAAGTCGCCAGCTACATCAAGCTGGCCGAGGAAACAGGCCGCAAGATCGAGCTCTGCGACATCGATGCCCCGCTGCAAAGTTCGCTCCTCGGCGTCCTGCAAAGACCGCCAGGCGGCGACGACCCGCGCCCCCCCTACGCCGCGGTCAGCGCCGGTTTCTCCGCCATCCGCAGCAATCGTCTCGACGTCATCGACAAATTCTTGGCCAAGCCACAGCTCGGCACCTATCATCTTTACGGCACGTCCGCGACCGGCGCCAAAATTCCTGTTGCGACCGTCGCGACGGGCGAGCTGACGATCCATGATCCGGAGAAGTACGCGGAGATCATGAATCCCGCGAACTCGTCGCCAGGTGACATCGGCGACCAAAGGATCGACGACGAGACCATCGAGCAATTGACGCAAGGGATGCCCGCATCCCTCAAGGAGAACGCTCGCGATGCGCTGCAGGAATACCGTGGCATGTCGTGGTCGGAAGCGCTGCAAGCCCACAGCACACTGAAGTGACAGGATCTGGAGATGACTCAACTCAAAGGCGAAGCCGCCCTGGCTTTTCACAAGCAGCTCAAGCAACGAGCGGCGGAGGATCGTGCGGCGCGCCTCCAGGCCGCCAAGGCACAGGCCGAATTGAGCGGCAAGGAACCCTTCGATCTGCACAAGCTCGAAAGGCTTTGCGACACGACTGAACGCGGCCGCCTTGTCGACGTGGCGGAGCGGACGTCCATCTACGAGTACATGTACTACGTCGAGCATCCACAGGCCCAGCGGCTGGATGCCTTCGCCAGCAGCCTGAGCGAGATCGAGAAGTGGTCGTGATGCCTCGAACGTAGGCGGGTGGGCTGGCGGTGTCGGTCGGCTCGATCACCCGGGCACCTCACCTCCTGCGAAGTCTGCCGTGTCGACGCTCGCCGGATGATGGGGCGAGGGTCAGCGCAGCGCGGCGAGGACGCGGTCGACCATCACTCCGGATTGGCCGAGGTAATTGGCGGGGTCGCACAGCGCGGCGAGCGCGTTGCGATCCAGATGCTTGTTGATCTCCGGATGCTCGGCCAGCAGGTCGAGCAGGGGTCGCTGTTGCTTGACCGCTTCGCGGCAGATGTCGTAGACGAGGTCGTGCGCGTACTCGCGCCCGATGTACGGCCCGAGACCCATCATGACCGCCTCGCTCATGACCAGGCCGTGGGTCATGTCGATGTTTCGGCGCATCGCGTTGGCGTCGACTTCCAGCCCTTCGAGCACGAAACGCGCCTGCTTGAGCGCCCCCGCCATCAGGCAGAACGACTCGGGCAGCACGATCCACTCGATCTCCCACGGGCCGGTCGAGCGCTCATGATCGGCAACCATCGCGTCCATCAAGGCGGCGGCGTGCTGGCGCACCACCGAGATCGCGGCGTGAATGTAGCAACTCGAGATGGGGTTGCGCTTCTGCGGCATGGTGCTGCTCGAACCCCGGCCGTGCGCGAACGGCTCGTACACCTCGCCGACCTCGGTCTGCATCATCAGCTTGACGTCCATGCTGAGCTTGCCGAGTGTGCCGCCGATCAGGCCGAGCACCGCGCCCACTTCGGCGATGTTGTCGCGGATGGTGTGCCAGGCGATCACGGGCTGCTTCAGCCCGAGCTCGGCACACAGGCCAGCCTGCGTTTCCATCGCCCCCACGGCCAGCGACGCCAGCGTGCCGGCCGCGCCGGCGAACTCGCCGACCAGCACGCGCTCCCTGAGCTGCGCGAGGCGCTCGCGGTGGCGCTCGATCGCCGACAGCAGCCCGGCCATCTTGTAGCCGAAGGTCACCGGGATGGCCTGCTGCAGGTTGCTGCGGCCGATCATGGGTGTCAGGCGGTGCGCCTTCGCGTGCCTGGCCAGCGCGGCCGAGATCGCCTCGAGGTCGCGGTCGACGAGGGCCAGGCCCTCGCGGATCTGCAGCACGGTCGCGGTGTCCGTGATGTCCTGGGTGGTCGCGCCCCAGTGGCAGTACTCGCCGAGCTTGTCGCGGCACAGCGCATTGAGCTGCGAGACGACGCCGAGGACGGGGTAGCCGATGCGCTCGGTCTGCTGGCGCAGCTTGCCCATGTCGATCTGCTCCAGCCGGCAGTGGCTGACGATCTCGTCGGCGGCTTCCTGCGGAATCAGTCCCAGGCGACCCTGCACCTTGGCCAGCGCGGACTCGATGTCAAGGTACTTCTGGGTGCGATTCTCGTCGGACCACACGTGGCGCATCTCGTCGCTGGAGAAGATGCCTTGGAAGATCGCGGAGTCGATAAGGGTGGCGGGCATGATGGAGTGCTTTCTGAAGATCAGGATGGAATCAGGCGCCGGCGCGCTGCAAGGTGCGTCGGGCTTGCAGCACGACCGGCCGGTCGACCAGTCGACCCTCGAGTCGGGCCGCACCGGGTGACGCGGCCTCGGCAGCCAGGACGCGCCGCGCCCAGTCGATGGCCTGCGCGCTCGGTGCGAGGGCGGCATGGACGGGCCCGATCTGCCGGGGGTGGATGCACAGCTTGGCGCCGAAGCCATGGCGGCGCGACCAGGCGAGGTCGGCCAGCAGCTGCCGTTCGTCGTCGAGCTGGGGCGTCACGCCGGCGACGGGCGCAGGCAGGCCCGCGACGCGCGAAGCGATGGCCAGCACGCTGGCGGCATGGCCCAGGCCGTCGGGGCCGTCTGCCATGTCAAGATCCAGGTCGAGCGCGTAGTCCAGCGTGCCGAAGACCAGGCGGGAGACGCCCACAGCACCTGCCACTTGATGCGCGCTCGCGACGCCTCTCGCGCTTTCGATCAGCGCGAGCACACGAGCCTCGGGCAGGGCGTCACGAACGGCTCGGACCTGCGCCGCGGACTCGGCCTTGGGCAGCATGACGTTCGAGAGGCCGGCCTCGCGCAGCAGCTGCAGGTCGTCGGCAAAGGCGATCGACTGCGGATCGTTGATGCGCACGACGGTACGTTCACGCTCGCCTTCCGCGGCTTGGCGAGACCACTGCGCGACTGCATCGCGCGCCTCGGCCTTGGCCGACGGCGCGACGGCGTCTTCGAGGTCCAGCACGATGGCATCGGCAGCGCTGGCCAGCGCCTTGGCGAAGCGCTCCGAGCGGTTTCCAGGCACGAAGAGATAGGTGCGCGGGTCCATCAGATCGCCTCCGCGGCCCGCAGCGCGCGGATCTCGTCGGCACCGATTCCCAGTTCCCCCAGGATGGCGTCGGTGTGCTCGCCGAGCGCGGGAACAGGATCCATGCGAGGCCCCTCCTCCCAGGTTCCCGGCGGCAGCATGGCCGGCAGCATGCCGACGGGCGAGCCCACCTCGCGCCAGCGCCGGCGCGCCTTGAGCTGCGGGTGCGCCCAGACCTCGTGCATCGTGTTGACCCGGGCGTTGGCAATCTGCGCCGCTTCCAGGCGCTCGGCCACCTGCGCTGCGGTCAAGGTCGAGAAGGTGTCGACGATGAGCTGGCGCAACGCCGCGCGCTCGGCCACGCGCCTGGCGTTGCCGGCGAAGCGCGGGTCACGCGCCAGCTCGGGACGCTGCATGACCTTCTCGCAGAAGTTGACCCACTCGCGTTCGTTCTGCAGGCCCAGCATCACGCTGCCTTCGTCCTTTCCGATCGGGAACGGGCCATAGGGGTAGATGGTGGCGTGGGCCGCACCGGTGCGCGGCGGTGGCGGCGCACCCTCGAAGGCGTAGTAGAGCGGATAGCTGGTCCATTCGGCCAGGGATTCCAGCATCGAGATGTCGATGTGCTGGCCACGTCCGCCTTGCGTGCGCTGCAGCAGCGCCGCAAGGATGTTGGTGTAGGCGTACATGCCCGCGGCGATGTCGGCGATCGAAGGGCCGGCCTTGCACGGCTCGTCGGGTGTGCCGGTGACCGACACGAACCCCGCTTCGCTCTGGATCAGCAGGTCGTAGGCCTTCTTGTCGCGGTACGGGCCGTCGGCACCGTAGCCGGAAATGTCGCACACGATGATGGCCGGCTTCTTCACCGCGAGCACGTCGTAGCCCAGCCCCAGGCGCGCCGCAGCGCCAGGCGCCAGGTTCTGCACGACCACGTCGGCCTTCTCCAGCACGAGACGCTCGAGGATCCCGGCCGCTTCGGGGTGCTTCACGTCGAGCGTGAGACTCTCCTTGGAGCGGTTGGTCCAGACAAAGTGCGATGCCAGGCCGCGCACGCGGGAGTCATAGCCGCGCGCAAAGTCGCCCGTGCCCGGGCGTTCGATCTTGATGACTCGGGCGCCCAGATCGGCCAATTGGCGCGTCGCGAACGGCGCGGCGATGGCGTGTTCGAGCGTGACGACGGTGAGCCCCTTGAGTGGCTGCATCTCAGGCTCCCCGCAGCGTCGCGACCGCATCCATCGTCAGCCAGCCTTCATGGTCCTCGGCCCACAACTTGATGCTGCCGTCGGCCTGCGGCTGGCCATTGACGAGGAACGCGGCCAGGTCGAAGGTCGGGCGAACGGCCTTGAACCGGAAGGTGGCGATGTCGGCATCGGGCGCGTTGCGGCGAACCAGGTCCATCAGCAGGGTGGCGATCAGCGGGCCGTGCACGACCAGGCCTGGATAGCCCTCGACCTCGGTGACGTACTTGCGGTCGTAGTGAATGCGATGGCCGTTGAACGTCAGCGCGGAATAGCGGAACAGCAGCACATCGTCGGGCACGATCCGGCGCTGCCAGCGTGCGCCGGCCTCGGCGGCGTGCGGCGTCGGCTCCACGTCCCCGGCCCGCCTGGCCTCGCGGTAGACGATGTCGTGGAATTCGACGATCGCCGGATCGGCCGCTCCGTTGCAGCGCAATTCGTGGCGCACCTTCACGAACACGAGCTTGCCCGTGCGGCCTTCCTTGACCGTCACGTCGGCAATGGCCGATGTGCGCTCCACCGCGTCGCCCACCCGCACCGGCGAGCGAAACTCGAACTGGCTGCCGGCCCACATGCGGCGCGGCAGCGRCACGGGCGGCAGGAACCCGCCCCGCCTGGCATGTCCGTCCGGCCCGATCTCGCTCTGGCGGTGCAGGGGCAGGAAGTACAGCCAGTGCCACAGCGGCGGCAATGGCGCACCCGCCTCCACCGGCGCGGCGGCGTGATCCAGCGTCGCGTCGAGCGCATTGACGGGCGTTGCGCCGACCTGGTCTCGCATCGTCTCGCTGCGGCCGATCCAGGCCTTCAAGTCGTCGAGGGAACTGCCCATGTCCGAAGCTCCTGCTCTACTCAGTCGGCCGCCAGCTTGGCGCGCTGCACGACAGCCGTCCACTTCGCCAGCTCGCTCTTCACCAGCTCGCCGAACTTCTCGGGCGTGCTGGTCTCGACATCGGCACCGTGCTCTTGCATGCGCTGGATGACCTCCTTGTCGGCGAGCACCTGGTTGAGTGCCTTGTTGATCTGGTCGATGATCGGCTTGGGGGTCTTCGCCGGGGCGAAGAAGCCGTACCACTGCTGCACGTCGACGCCGTCGACGCCCGCCTCCTTGAGCGTCGGCACGTCGGGCAGCAAGGCGGATCGCCGGGGGCCCGCCACCGCGAGCGCCCGCAGCTTTCCGGCCTTCACGTGCGGCAGCGCCGTGAACAGGCTCGGGAACATGAACTGCGTCTGCCCACCGATGGTGTCACTGATCGCCGGGGCGGAACCCTTGTACGGCGCACCGAGCATCACGACGCCGGCACTGAGCTTGAACAGCTCGGCCGCGTAGTGCGGGGCCGTGCCGTTGCCGGCCGAGGCGTACGTGTACTTGTCCGGCTTGGCCTTGAGCTGTGCCACCAGGTCCTTGACGTCCTTCACCGGCACGGCGGCATTTGCGACCATCAGCGTCGGCGAGTAGCCCACCAGGCCGATCGGCGCGAAGTCCGAGACCGGGTCGTAGCGCAGCTTCTGCAAGGCCGGGTTCATCGCGTGGGTGGCGATGTAGCCGAACATCAACGTGTGGCCGTCGGGCGCGGCACGGCTGACGTATTCGCTCGCGATCGCGCCATTGGCACCGGAGCGGTTGTCGATGATCACGGTCTGGCCCAGCAGCGGACCGAGCTTCTGCGCGACGGTGCGTGCCATCGCGTCGTTGCCGCCGCCGGCGGCCGTGGGCACGACGATCGTGATGGTCTTGTCCGGATAAGCCTGCGCCATCGGGACGATGGCGGTCATCGCGGCGGCGACGACGGGCGCGAGCAAGCGCTTCATGGTTTTGTCTCCTTCTGTGGATCTCGAGAACACGTAAGGCGGGATGTGAAGCTCGCCTTGCAGGATCTTTCGGGCCGTGCGCACGAGCGCGGCGTGCTGGATGCGAGCATCCGGGCCATGGCCTTCGATCGTCACCTCGACGTCGATCCGCCCCTGCGGATGCAATACCGAGATGCCGCGAGTGCCGGCCCGGCTCCCCGCGCCGCTGACCACGGTGCCGGGCAGCGCGTACGCGGCGGCGACGCCGATGGCGCCGGTGACCGCGTGCGACGCATGGCAACGCCAGGGCGTGAAGTAGCGCGACCTGACACTGTGGGCGTCGTCGCCTTCGCTGGCGATCACGGGCTTGGGCACGACGCTGGTCGACACATCGCCCAGGCCCATGGCTTCGCCTGCGGCGCGCCGAACGGCCTCGACGCGGGCCAGCAACGCGAGGTCGGCGTCGAGCTCCGCCGGTGCCTCACGGCCGGTGAGGCCGAGGTCGCGGGCCCGCATGATGACGAGGGGCATCGCGGCGTCGATGCAGGTCACTTCAAGACCGTCGATGGCATCGATGCGCCGGCCGGTGGGAAACACCGAGCCGGTCGTCGCGCCCCAGGCGTCCAGGAAATTCAGGCGGATCGCTGCGGCCGTGCCGGCCACGCCGTCAATCCCGGTCTCGCCGTCATAGACGACCTGCCGGCCCGGCGTCTGCACCGTCACGTCGATGCGCGAGCGGGTGTTGACGTTGAAGACACGCACCGTCGTTTCGCCGTCCTGCGCCGTCACGAGGCCCTGCTCGATGGCGAACGGTGCCACGCCCGACAACATGTTGCCGCAGTTGGGACGGGTATCGACCGACTTCTGGCCGACCCCGACCTGCGCGAACAGGTAGTCGACGTCGCAACCCGCCTCGGCCGACTTCGAGACGATCGCGACCTTGCTGGTGAGCGTGCTGCCGCCACCCACGCCGTCGAGCTGCAGCAGGTCGGATGCGCCGATGGCACCGATCAGCGTCTCGTCGCGCATGGCTTCGTCGGCGGGCAGCCAGTCACGCAGGAAGAACGGCCCACGCGAGGTGCCGGCACGCATCAGGACGCAGGGAAGGACTCGGTTCATGAGGCAATGATCGGCGCCTCCTTTGCGAAACAGAATTGCATCTTTATGATCAACTGATGCCTTTTGTGCATCAATCCAAGCGAGCAGCCGCATGGCCATCAACTTCGACCTGAACGACCTGCTCGCCTTCCGGGCCGTGGCGGAGCTGAGCAGTTTCCGCAAGGCGGCCGAGGCGGTGCACCTCTCGCAGCCGGCGTTCAGCCGCCGCATCGACAAGCTCGAGCAGGCATTGGGCGTGCGCCTGCTCGAACGGACCACACGGCGCGTGACGCTGACCGCGGTCGGCCGCGACTTCGAACGCAAGGTGCGGGAGCTGCTGGACGACCTCGATGCCACGCTGCTGGGCATCCGCGGCGTCGCGGCGACCCGCATGGGCGAAGTGACGGTGGCCTGCGTTCCTTCGACGGTGTACTACTACCTCTCGAAGGTGATACGTCGCTATCACGAGCGCAGCCCGAAGGTGCGCGTCAAGGTGCTCGACGCCGCCGCGAACGAGGTGCTGGCAGCGGTGGCGCGCGGCGAGGCAGATTTCGGCCTCAACTTCATCGGCGCGCAGGAGGGCGAACTCGAGTTCAAGTCCCTCGTGGAGGAGCGGTTCGTCGCGGCTTGCCGGCGCGATCACCCGCTGGCAAAGCTGCGCCGCGTCAGCTGGGCGCAGCTCAGCGACTACGACTACATCTCGGTGGGCCGCTCGTCCGGCAACCGGGTGTTGCTGGACCAGGCGTTGGCGGGTGTCTCCGGTCGCCCGCAGGCCATCTACGAGGCGCAGCACGTCACGACGACACTCGGCCTGGTCGAGGCCGGGCTCGGCGTCGCTGCGGTGCCTTCGATGGCGATGCCGGGCCCTGACCACCCACTCCTGGTGAGCCTGCCGCTGGTCGATCCCGTGGTCACCCGCAAGGTCGGGCTGATCTGGCGTCGCGGGCGCCCGCTGTCACCTGCGGCGCAGCAGTTGTTCGATCTCTTCGGCGAGGTGAAGGCCGGGCGGAGGACTGGACGAACCGCGTAGCTGCCAGCCCGGCGCTTCGGCCGGGAGACTCACCGCGCCAGCGCCGCGACCTCTGCGGCGCTCAACGCGCCCGCATGCACGCGGAAGTCCTGGATGCGGCCGTCGAACGACGGATGCCCCCAGTTGCGACCCAGGAAGGCCACCTGGTCGCCGACCTGGCGCGGCGACAGCAGGATGTCGTCGGATTTCGCCACTTCGGTGCCGTCCAGATACAGCCGCGCGGTGTTGCCCCGCAGCGTGACCGCCAGATGGACCCAGCGCCTGACAGGCAGGGCACTCGGCGCCTCCACCACCTGCGAGTCGTTGTGGCCTGCGCCGGCGATCACGAAGCGCAGCACGCCCTGACCGCCGCTCTGGGGCGCGATGCACATGTAGCTGAATCCGTCCTGCCCCGCGTAGAACATGCAGGTGTCCCAGTGCAGCCCATTCGCGTAGGCCCACAGGGACACGCTGAAATCGTCGAGGTCGCCGAACAGCCCCGGCGGCAGCTGCAGGCCCGCCTTCTTGCCGTCGAACACGAGGGCCTTGTCGTTGCGACGCCCGTCGCCCCAGGCCGCGCCGTCGAGCAGCGTGCCTTGCACCGAACCCGAGGTGCCGGCGGCGCTGAACAGCGTGCCAGCCGTGCCTGAGTTGTTCACGCCGTTCAGCGGCATGGCCAGGCGGGGCTCGCCCGGAACGGCGATGCGGGCCACGTTGGAGCCGGTGCCCGGGGCACCGGTGCCCTGGGCGGTGACCTGGTAGAACCAGACGCCGTTGGCCGGCATGTCGCTGTACGTGAGCAGTTCGCTCGCCGAGACCGTGCCGAGAAGGGTGAAGGGACCGTTCGCCTGTGCGCTTCGCTTGACCGCATACGAGGTCGCGCCGAGGCTGCCCCACCACGACAGCACGACGCGGTCGCCGCGCAGATGGGCGGTGAGGCCCGATGCCGGCTTCATCGTCTCGGAATAGCCAGGACGGCGATGGATCAGCGTCGGCCACCACACGTCGTCGCTGCTGCCGCCGTACTTCGGCTCGCACTGCAAGGCCATGCGCGTGACGTTGGGCGCTGCCAGCCCCAGGCGGTTGACGTAGTGGTTGTAGATGGGCTCCCACGCATTGCGGCCGTGCTGGAACGACTGGTTCACCTCGGTCCACAGGGCCGTGTGAGGCTCCGGCGGAATTTGTTCGCGCGCAAAGGGCATCGGGTAGGTCTTGCCGTTCTCGTCGAGCAGGTTGGAGCGCGCGACATATTCGGCAGCTGCCAGGAAGCGGTTGTTGTACAGCCCGTAGAGATCGTCGCCCTGGTTCCAGGCCATCTCCAGCAGGTCGCCGCCGAGCGACATGCCCAGCGTCGAGTGGCCCTGGTCGCGGCCGCTCTCCTCCCACTGCCCGAAATGGCCGGGGTGCATGTAGTAGACGCTGTGCACGATGGAGCCGTTGCCGAACATCCTCAGCTTGCCGCGGTTGTTGCCGGCGTAGTAGTCGCAGGCCAGGCGGTAGAGGTCGGGCCGGTCGCAGAACACGCCGATCGCCAGCGCACCGCACAGCGATGCCAGGTCCCAGTTGGCGTGGGACCCCAGCGCCGCGCCGTTGAGGCGGTTTTGCGAGATGCCGGCGAAGACCTTGAGCAGCATCTC
>NZ_JBFUFQ010000186.1:0-11664 GCF_056403355.1 Rhizobacter sp. P2_H3
ACGCACGACCTTGGCCGCGCCGCGGCGCTTCGGGTCGATCACGACCAGCGTCGACAGGCCGGTCACTTCATCGAGCTGCTTGGCGACCGTGACACCTTCCTCGACGTTCTCGAACTTCGCCTTGCCGGCGAATTCCGTGATGATCGGGCGGGTCAGCGGATCCCAGTTGGCCAGCACCGTGCCAGCCTTGAGCTGCTGGTCGGGCTTGATGTTCAGGATCGCGCCGTACGGCACCTTGTGGCGCTCACGCTCGCGACCGTGCTGGTCGGCGATGATGATTTCACCCGAGCGCGAGATCACGACCAGGTCGCCCTTGCCGTTGGTCACGTAGCGCATCGTCGCGTTGAAGCCGATGTGGCCATCGGACTTCGCATCGACGCTGGACGCCACCGCCGCACGCGAAGCCGCGCCGCCGATGTGGAACGTGCGCATCGTCAGCTGCGTGCCCGGTTCGCCGATCGACTGCGCCGCGATCACGCCGACTGCCTCGCCGCGGTTCACCAGGCCGCCACGACCCAGGTCGCGGCCGTAGCACTTGCCGCACAGGCCGAAGCGCGTGCCGCAGGTCAGCGCGGTGCGCACCTTCACTTCGTCGACGCCGGCGGCTTCGAGGCCGTCGAGTGCGTCTTCGTCGAGCATGGTGCCGCCGGTCAGCAGCTGTTCACCCGTTTCCGGATGCAGCACCTCGATCGCGGTGACGCGGCCGAGGATGCGGTCGCGCAGCGATTCGATCACTTCGCCACCTTCGACCAGCGCGCGCATGTTGATGCCGTTCTGCGTGCCGCAATCGTCTTCGGTGACCACCAGATCCTGCGTCACGTCGACCAGTCGACGCGTCAGGTAGCCGGAGTTCGCCGTCTTCAGCGCCGTGTCCGCGAGGCCTTTTCGGGCGCCGTGGGTGGAGATGAAGTACTGCAGCACGTTCAGGCCTTCACGGAAGTTCGCCGTGATGGGCGTCTCGATGATCGAGCCGTCCGGCTTGGCCATCAGGCCGCGCATGCCGGCCAGCTGGCGGATCTGCGCAGCGGAGCCGCGCGCACCCGAGTCGGCCATCATGTAGATGGAGTTGAACGACTCCTGGTCGACTTCCTTGCCGTGACGATCGAGCACGCGCTGCTTGGCCAGCTGGCTCATCATGACCTTGCCGACTTCGTCGCCGGTCTTGCCCCAGATGTCCACGACCTTGTTGTAGCGCTCGCCGGCGGTGACGAGACCCGAGACGTACTGCTGCTCGATCTCCTTCACTTCCTTCTCGGCGCGGTCGATCAGGCCCGGCTTTTCCTTCGGCACGAGCATGTCGTCGATCGCGATCGAGATGCCGGCGCGCGTGGCCAGGCGGAAGCCCGACTGCAGCAGCTTGTCGGCGAACACGACCGTTTCCTTCAGACCGCACTTGCGGAACGAGGTGTTGATCAGGCGCGAGATTTCCTTCTTCTTCAGCGCCTTGTTGATGTTCGAGAACGGCAGGCCCTTCGGCAGGATCTCGGACAGCAGCGCACGGCCGACGGTGGTGTCGACGAGCTTGGTTTCCGACACGAACTCGCCGGTCACCTTGTTCTTCGTCCACTCGGTCAGGCGCACGCTGATCTTCGCGGTGACTTCGACTGCGGCGTTGTCCAGCGCGCGCTGCACTTCGACGACGTCGGAGAAGATGATGCCTTCGCCCTTGCCGTTGATGCGCTCGCGGGTCGCGTAGTACAGGCCCAGCACCACGTCCTGCGACGGCACGATCGACGGTTCGCCGTTGGCCGGGAACAGCACGTTGTTGGAGGCCAGCATCAGCGTGCGGGCTTCCATCTGCGCTTCGATCGACAGCGGCACGTGGACGGCCATCTGGTCACCGTCGAAGTCGGCGTTGAACGCAGCGCACACCAGCGGGTGCAGCTGGATCGCCTTGCCTTCGATCAGCACCGGCTCGAACGCCTGGATGCCCAGGCGGTGCAGCGTCGGCGCGCGGTTCAGCATCACCGGGTGTTCCTTGATGACTTCTTCAAGGATGTCCCACACCACCGGCGTGCCCGATTCCACTTCCTTCTTCGCCGCCTTGATGGTGGTGGCGATGCCCATGGCTTCCAGGCGCGAGAAGATGAACGGCTTGAACAGCTCGAGCGCCATCAGCTTCGGCAGGCCGCACTGGTGCAGCTTCAGCGTCGGGCCGACCACGATGACCGAACGGCCCGAGTAGTCGACGCGCTTGCCCAGCAGGTTCTGGCGGAAGCGGCCGCTCTTGCCCTTGATCATGTCGGCCAGCGACTTCAGCGCGCGCTTGTTGGCACCGGTCATCGCCTTGCCGCGACGGCCGTTGTCCAGCAGCGAGTCGACCGCTTCCTGCAGCATGCGCTTCTCGTTGCGCACGATGATCTCCGGCGCCTTCAGTTCGAGCAGGCGGGCCAGGCGGTTGTTGCGGTTGATGACGCGACGGTAGAGGTCGTTCAGGTCCGACGTGGCGAAGCGCCCGCCGTCCAGCGGCACCAGCGGACGCAGGTCCGGCGGCAGCACGGGCAGCACGTTCATCACCATCCACTGCGGCTTGATGCCCGACTTCTTGAAGGCTTCCATCACCTTCAGGCGCTTGGAATTCTTCTTGACCTTCAGCTCGGAGCCGGTCATGTCGCCGCGCAGGCGCTCGATCTCGACATCGAGGTCCATCTCGGCCAGCAGCTTCTGCACGCCTTCGGCGCCCATCAGCGCGACGAACTCGTCGCCGAACTCGGTGCGCTTCGCGTCGTAGTCGTCTTCCGACATGATGCTGAACTTCTTCAGCGGGGTCATGCCGGGGTCGACCACCACGTACGCTTCGAAGTACAGCACGCGCTCGATGTCGCGCAGCGTCATGTCGAGCACCAGGCCCAGGCGCGACGGCAGCGACTTCAGGAACCAGATGTGCGCGCACGGCGCCGCCAGGTCGATGTGGCCCATGCGGTCACGGCGAACCTTGGTCTGCGTCACTTCGACGCCGCACTTCTCGCAGATCACGCCACGGTGCTTCAGGCGCTTGTACTTGCCGCACAGGCACTCGTAGTCCTTGATCGGGCCGAAGATCTTGGCGCAGAACAGGCCATCGCGCTCCGGCTTGAAGGTGCGGTAGTTGATGGTCTCCGGCTTCTTCACTTCGCCGAACGACCACGACCGAATTTTCTCGGGGGAAGCCAGCCCGATCTTGATGGCATCGAAATGCTCATCAGGGGTGAACTGGCGGAACAGATCAAGCAAACCCTTCATGTTCTGTTTCCTTTTCTTTAGTTGCGCTCGAGCTCGATGTCGATACCGAGCGAACGAATTTCCTTGACCAGCACGTTGAACGACTCCGGCATGCCGGCCTCGATCGCGTGCTCACCCTTGACGATGGACTCGTACACCTTGGTGCGGCCGTTCACGTCGTCGGACTTGACGGTCAGCATTTCCTGCAGCACGTAGGACGCGCCGTAGGCTTCCAGGGCCCACACTTCCATTTCGCCGAAGCGCTGGCCACCGAACTGGGCCTTGCCGCCCAGCGGTTGCTGCGTGACCAGCGAGTACGGGCCGGTGGAACGGGCGTGCATCTTGTCGTCGACCAGGTGGTGCAGCTTCAGCACGTGCATGTAGCCGACCGTGACCGGACGCTCGAAAGCGTCGCCGGTGCGTCCGTCGTACAGCGTGGCCTGGGTGCGCGTGGCCGTCAGGCCCTTGACCTTGGCGATCTCGTCCGGGTAGGCCAGCTTCAGCATGCCGCGGATTTCCTCTTCGGCCGCACCGTCGAACACCGGCGTCGCGAACGGCACGCCCTTGCTCAGGTTGCCGGCCATCTCGAGGATCTCGTCGTCGCTCAGGTGGTCCAGGCGCTCGGTCTTGCCGCCCGACTTGTTGTAGAGCTCGTCGAGGAACTTGCGCAGCTCGGCCACCTTGGATTGCGCCTGCAGCATGTCGCCGATGCGCTGGCCGATGCCCTTGCCGGCCCAGCCCAGGTGGACCTCGAGCACCTGCCCGACGTTCATCCGCGACGGCACGCCCAGCGGGTTCAGCACGATGTCGCACGGCGTGCCGTCGGCCATGTGCGGCATGTCCTCGATCGGGTTGATCTTGGACACGACGCCCTTGTTGCCGTGGCGGCCGGCCATCTTGTCGCCGGGTTGCAGGCGGCGCTTGACGGCCAGGTACACCTTCACCATCTTCAGCACGCCGGCCGGCAGCTCGTCGCCCTGCGTGAGCTTCTTGCGCTTCTCTTCGAACGCGAGGTCGAAGCTGTGGCGCGTCTGCTCCAGCGAGTTCTTGATCGACTCGAGCTGGTTGGCGATGTCGTCGTCCGCCGGGCGGATGTCGAACCAGTGGTACTTCTCGACGCTGGCCAGGTAGGCCTTGTCGATGGCGGTGCCCTTGGCGATCTTCTGCGGGCCGCCGTTGGCGATCTTGCCCGACAGCAGCTTCTCGATCCGGTCGAACGCGTCGGCCTCGACGATGCGCAGCTGGTCGTTCAGGTCGAGGCGGTAGCGCTTCAGTTCATCGTCGATGATCTGTTGCGCGCGCTTGTCGCGCTGGATGCCTTCGCGGGTGAAGACCTGCACGTCGATGACGGTGCCGCTGGTGCCCTGGTCGACGCGCAGCGAGGTGTCCTTCACGTCGGAGGCCTTCTCGCCGAAGATCGCGCGCAGCAGCTTCTCTTCCGGCGTCAGCGTGGTCTCGCCCTTCGGCGTGACCTTGCCCACCAGCGTGTCGCCCGGGTTGACCTCGGCGCCCACGTAGACGATGCCCGACTCGTCCAGGCGAGCCAGTTGCTGCTCGCTCAGGTTCGGGATGTCGCGCGTGATTTCTTCCGAGCCCAGCTTGGTGTCGCGTGCCATCACCACCAGTTCCTCGATGTGGATCGAGGTGTAGCGGTCGTCGGCGATCACGCGTTCGCTGATCAGGATCGAGTCTTCGAAGTTGTAGCCGTTCCAGGGCATGAACGCGACCAGCATGTTCTGGCCGAGCGCCAGCTCGCCGATGTCGGTCGAGGCGCCGTCGGCGATGATGTCCTCGGCTTCGACCTTGTCGCCGCGCTTGACGATCGGACGCTGGTGGATGTTCGTGTTCTGGTTCGAACGCTGGTACTTGATCAGGTTGTAGATGTCGACGCCGACTTCACCGGCCACCGTCTCGTTGTCGTTGACGCGGATCACGATGCGGTTGGTGTCGACGTAGTCCACGACACCGCCGCGGCGCGCGGCCACGACCGTGCCCGAGTCCTTCGCGGCGACGCGTTCGACACCGGTACCCACCAGCGCCTTCTCGGGGCGCAGCGTCGGCACGGCCTGGCGCTGCATGTTGGCGCCCATCAGCGCGCGGTTCGCGTCATCGTGCTCGAGGAACGGCACCAGCGAGGCGGCCACCGAGACGATCTGCGTCGGCGCCACGTCCATGTACTGGATGCGCTCCGGCGAGGTCAGGATCGATTCGCCGTTGTCACGCGCGGAGACCAGCTCGTCGATCAGCTTGCCGTCGGCGTCGAGCGAGGCGTTGGCCTGCGCGATCACGTACTTGCCTTCCTCGATGGCCGACAGGTAATCGATCTGCATCGTCACCTTGCCGTCGGCCACGCGACGGTACGGCGTCTCGAGGAAGCCGTACTCGTTGAGCTGGGCGTACAGGGCCAGCGAGTTGATCAGGCCGATGTTCGGGCCTTCCGGCGTCTCGATCGGGCACACGCGGCCGTAGTGGGTCGGGTGCACGTCGCGGACTTCGAAGCCGGCGCGTTCGCGGGTCAGGCCGCCCGGGCCCAGGGCCGAGACGCGACGCTTGTGCGTGATCTCGGACAGCGGGTTGGTCTGGTCCATGAACTGCGACAGCTGCGACGCACCGAAGAACTCCTTCAGCGCCGCGGAGATCGGCTTGGAGTTGATCAGGTCGTGCGGCATCAGCGCTTCGGTCTCGGCCTGGCCGAGGCGTTCCTTGACGGCCTTCTCGATGCGGGCGAGGCCCGAGCGGTACTGGTTCTCGGCCAGCTCGCCCACGCAGCGCACGCGACGGTTGCCCAGGTGGTCGATGTCATCGACTTCGCCGCGGCCGTTGCGCAGCTCGACGAGGATCTTCACGACGTCGAGGATGTCGTCGTTCGACAGCGTCATCGGGCCTTCCGGCACGTCGCGGCCGACGCGGGCGTTGAACTTCATGCGGCCCACGCGCGACAGGTCGTACGTGTCGGCGTTGTAGAACAGCCGGTTGAAGAGCGCCTCGACGGCGTCTTCGGTCGGCGGCTCGCCGGGGCGCATCATGCGGTAGATCGCGACGCGCGCAGCCAGCTGGTCGGCCGTTTCATCGGCGGCCAGCGTCTGCGAGATGTAGGCGCCTTCGTCCAGCTCGTTGGTGTAGAGGCACTGCATCTCCTTCACACCGGCGCTGCGCAGCTTCTTCAGCAGCGAGTCGGTCAGCTCGTCGTTCGCCTTCGCGATGATCTCGCCGGTGTCCGGGTCGACCATGTTGCGGGCCAGCACGCGGCCGACCAGGAAGTCTTCCGGCACGCTGATGAACTGCGTCTCGCTCTGCTCGATCTGGCGCGTGTGGCGCGCGGTGATGCGCTTGTCCTTCTCGACGACGACGCTGCCGTTCTTGTCGGTGATGTCGAAGCGGGCCACTTCGCCGCGCAGGCGGTCGGCGACGAACTCCATCTGGGCACCGGAGTCCATCAGGCGGAAGTTGTCGAACACGAAGAAGTTCGCGAGGATCGATTCCGGGTTCAGGCCGATGGCCTTCAGCAGGATCGTCACCGGCATCTTGCGGCGGCGGTCGACGCGGAAGTACAGGATGTCCTTCGGGTCGAACTCGAAATCGAGCCAGGAGCCGCGGTACGGAATGATGCGGGCGCTGAACAGCAGCTTGCCCGAGCTGTGGGTCTTGCCCTTGTCGTGCTCGAAGAACACGCCCGGCGAGCGGTGCAGCTGCGAGACGATCACGCGCTCGGTGCCGTTCACGATGAACGAACCGTAGTCGGTCATGAGCGGCACTTCGCCCATGTAGACCTCTTGTTCCTTGATTTCCTTGACCGTCTTCGCCTGCGGCGACTCGCGGTCATAGATGATCATCTGCAGCTTGGCACGCACCGCGGCGGCGTAGGTCAGCCCGCGCTGCTGGCACTCCCGCGTGTCGAACGCGGGCTTGGCCATGTTGAACTCGATGAACTTCATCTCCACGAACCCGTTGTGCGACACGATCGGGAAAGCGGAGAGGAAAGCGGCCTGCAGGCCTTCAGGCTTGCGTTTCTGCGGAGCGACGTCCTTCTGGAGGAAGGCGACGTACGACTCCTTCTGCATCGTCAGCAGATAGGGAACGTTGAGGACACTCTCGCGCTTGCCGAAGCTCTTGCGAATCCGCTTGCGCTCGGTGTAGCTGTAGGGGGTTGCGTGCTGCGCCATATGTGATTTCTCACTCCGTATCGGGGAACAGAGCCGGGCCCAGGCCTGCTCCCGTCGGCGACTGTCTTTCGAACATTGCGTTCGACGCTTGGTGGCTGGCCACTACCAACCGCTGGCGGACAACCCCGGCATTGCACCGGAGTCCGACCAAACCCGTTCTCTGCAGTCGGATCAGAGAACACTTGAAAAGGAGGGGAGGATCGACATTGTCGTCGTTCCCGCCCTTTCAGGTGTCCTCAGGGGGACAAACCCCTGAAGCGCAAAAGGCTGGGGCCGAAAACCGGCACCCAGCCTCGTGCTGACAGGCCGAATTACTTGATTTCGGCCTTGGCGCCAGCTTCGACCAGCTTCTTGACAGCGGCTTCGGCGTCGGCCTTGGGGATGGCTTCCTTGACGGGCTTCGGAGCGCCGTCGACCAGGTCCTTGGCTTCCTTCAGGCCCAGGCCCGTCAGTTCGCGCACGGCCTTGATGACCGACACCTTGTTCGCGCCGGCTTCGAGCAGCACGACGTTGAATTCGGTCTTTTCTTCAACGACAGCAGCAGCAGCGCCGCCGCCACCGCCGCCACCGCCGGTGGCCATGGAAGCGGCGGTCACGCCGAACTTCTCTTCGATGGCCTTGACCAGGTCGTTGAGTTCCATCACCGACATGCTGTCCAGCGAGGTCAGGAATGCGTCTTTATCGAATGCCATTTTGGTTCCTAGATATCAGGTAAAGGTTGAGAGGGTCGTCTTCAGGCCGGGACAGCTTCGGCGGCGGGGGCTGCTTCTGCAGCACCTTCGCCACGTTGCTTGGCCAGGGCGGCCAGGACGGCGGCCGTGCGCTGCACCGGTGCCATCAGCAGGCCGGCCAGCTGCGACAGCAGCACTTCCTTGCTGGGAATGCTGGCCAGGGCCTTCACGCCGTCGGCGTTCAGGACCTTGCCGGCGTACGCACCAGCCTTGATGACGAGCTTGTCGTTGCCCTTGGCAAAGTCGGCGATGACTTTGGCCGCGGCAACGGGGTCCTCGGAAAAACCGTAGATCAGCGGGCCGACGAAGCTTTCCGCAGCCACCTCGAACGACGTACCGGCAACGGCACGGCGAGCCAGGGTGTTCTTCAGCACGTGAAGGTACACGCCCTTGTCGCGCGCCTGCTTGCGCAGGGTGTCAAGGTGAGCCACGGTGAGGCCACGGTACTCGGCCAGCGCCAACGTCTGTGAACGCGCGACTTGCGCGGCCACATCCGTCACCACGGCTGCTTTCTCGTTGCGATTGAGACTCAAGGTCTGCTCCTCACACATCGTGTCCGTCCGCATGAAGCATCAGGACACACCACGATTCAGCGACCTCTGCCTTGGAACCAGGGTTCCTTGCCAGTGGGATCGCCATCTGCGCGGGCTTCGGATCGGGTGTCGCCACCGTCTCGTCGATTAAGCGGCCCGGGGGCCACGCCTGCGGTCTTGGATGACCTGGCCCGGCTTTCACCGGACCAGCCCACCAATTCATCGGACCGGCACCAGACTCGTGCCGACCCTCGATTTCTTATCTGTCGGATCGGATCAGGCGGCCACTGCGGACGCGTTGATCGAAGCGACATCGACGCGGGCGCCGACGCCCATCGTCGACGACACCGCCACCTTGCGCAGGTAGATGCCCTTGCTCGATGCCGGCTTGGCCTTGTTCAGGGCCTCGATCAGCGCGCGCAGGTTGCCCACCAGCTTGTCGGCGTCGAACGAGCGACGGCCGATGGTGCTGTGGACGATACCGGCCTTGTCGACGCGGAACTGCACCTGGCCGGCCTTCGCGTTCTTCACCGCGGTGGCCACGTCGGGCGTCACGGTGCCGACCTTCGGGTTCGGCATCAGGCCGCGCGGGCCGAGGATCTGGCCCAGCGTACCGACGATCCGCATCGTGTCCGGCGAGGCGATCACGACGTCGAAGTTCAGGTTGCCGGCCTTCACCTGTTCGGCGAGGTCGTCCATGCCGACGATGTCGGCGCCGGCGGCACGGGCTTCTTCAGCCTTGGCGCCTTGCGCGAACACCGCGACACGCTTGGTCTTGCCGGTGCCGTTGGGCAGCACGACGGCGCCACGAACGACCTGGTCGGACTTCTTGGCGTCGATGCCGAGTTGCACGGCCACGTCGATGGATTCATCGAACTTGGCGGTCGCGCATTCCTTGACGATGGCCAGCGCGTTGTCGATGGCGTACAGCTTGGTGCTGTCAACCTTGCCGGCGACGGCCTTTTGGCGTTTGGTCAGCTTGGCCATGCTCAGACTCCTTCAGTGGTCACGCCCATCGAGCGGGCGGTGCCTGCGATCGTGCGAACGGCGGCATCCATGTTGGCTGCCGTCAGGTCCTTGACCTTGGTCTTCGCGATCTCTTCGAGCTGGGCACGGGTGATCTTGCCGACCTTGTCGGTGTGCGGCTTGGCCGAGCCCTTGTCGAGCTTGATCGCCTTCTTGATCAGCACGGTCGCCGGGGGCGACTTCATGATGAACGTGAAGGACTTGTCCGCGAACGCGGTGATCACGACCGGCAGCATCAGGCCGGGTTCCAGCCCCTGGGTCTGCGCGTTGAACGCCTTGCAGAACTCCATGATGTTCAGGCCGCGCTGGCCGAGGGCCGGGCCGATCGGGGGCGACGGGTTGGCCTTGCCGGCCGGTACTTGCAGCTTGATGAAGCCGACAATCTTCTTTGCCATGATTTCTCCAGAGAGGCCTGCCTTGGCAGACGGGCCTTGAGTGCCAACGCAAGGGGCTGGTTACCCTTGCTCCTCGTACCGGTGTCTCGTCACCGGCATCAACGGGATGGCCTTTGCAAGTTGCCTTGCCGGGCCGCCATCCGGGCCCGAATTCTTCAGGCCGTCAGACCTTCTCGACCTGCGAGAAGTCGAGCTCGACCGGCGTGGCGCGGCCGAAGATCGTGACCGAGACGCGCACCTTGGACTTGTCGTAGTTGACGTCCTCGATCGCGCCGTTGAAGTCGGTGAACGGGCCTTCCTTGACGCGCACCAGTTCGCCCACTTCCCACTCGACCTTCGGGCGCGGCTTCTCGACGCCTTCCTGCATCTGGGTGACGATCTTCATCACCTCGGCTTCGGAGATCGGCGCCGGGCGGTTCTTCGCACCGCCGACGAAGCCGGTGACCTTGCTGGTGTGCTTCACCAGGTGCCAGGTGTCGTCGGCCATTTCCATCTCGACCAGCACGTAACCCGGGAAGAAGYGGCGCTCGGTCACGGCCTTCTTGCCGTTCTTCAGCTCGACGACCTCTTCCATCGGCACCAGGATGCGGCCGAACTTGTCCTGCATGCCGGCGCGGTCGATGCGCTCGCGCAGGTTGCGCTCGACGGCCTTCTCCATGCCCGAATAGGCATGCACCACGTACCAGCGCTTGTTGCCGGCCGGCGCCAGGGGCGCGGGCACGGCTTCGGCGGCGGTTTGCTCGTTGGGCTGTTGTTCACTCATCAGGATGTCCTCAACGCTTCCAGCCCAGGATCAGGTCGTACAGCACCCATTCGAGCGTCTTGTCGGTGAACCACAGGAACAGCGCCATCACGACCACGAAGGCGAAGACGTACAGCGTCATCTGGGTCGCTTCCTTGCGGCTCGGCCAGACGACCTTGCGGACTTCGCGCGACGAATCCTGCCCGAAGGCGATCAGCTGCTTGCCGCTTTCGGACGTGAAGAACAGCCCGACGGCAGCCACCAGCAGCAGCACCAGGGCGCCGACGCGCAGCCAGAGATCCTGCTTGCCGAGCGCATAGAACGCCGCCACGGCCACGATCACCAGCACGCCGGAGGCGGCGAGCTTGGCCTTGTCAGTGCCCGTGGAGACGGTTTCGACTTGTGGATTCGACATTTCGCTCTTCAAAAAACATGTGCCGCTTTTCAGCAGCAAAGCCCGCCGGGGCTTTTCGTCGCCGTGCGGGCTGCTTGGGCCACCAATCTCAACCCCACCAACTTCACCGATTGGCAGGGGCAGAGGGAATCGAACCCCCAACCTCTGGTTTTGGAGACCAGCGCTCTGCCAGTTGAGCTATACCCCTGTGGCCTTCAAACGCAAATTACTCGAGGATCTTGGCGACGACGCCGGCGCCGACGGTGCGGCCGCCTTCACGGATGGCGAAGCGCAGGCCTTCTTCCATCGCGATCGGGGCGATCAGCTTCACCGTGATGCTCACGTTGTCGCCAGGCATCACCATTTCCTTGTCCTTCGGCAGCTCCACCGCGCCCGTCACGTCCGTCGTGCGGAAGTAGAACTGCGGCCGGTAGTTGTTGAAGAACGGCGTGTGGCGGCCGCCTTCTTCCTTGCTCAGC
>NZ_JBFUFQ010000187.1:0-11637 GCF_056403355.1 Rhizobacter sp. P2_H3
GCAGCAGCCCGGCGATCGCACCGCTCAGCAGCCCCGGCAAGGCAGGCGGCGTCAGCCAGGCCAGCGCATGCTGCGGGCCGAAGTTCAGCGCCGTCGACAGCGTGGTCGTCGCGAAGCCGAGCGCGGCCGCGCCGGGCACCATCGCCGCGCGGCGCCAGCCCGGGCGCACGATGGTGTACGCGACCAGGCACGGCGCCAGCAGGCCGAGCAGGATCGCGAGCAGCTCGCTGCCGCGCGACAACGGCGTCATCGCGACGCTCGCATCGGCCCAGTCTTCGGTCCACGCCGACCACGGCGTGCCGGCCAGCGCCTCGGCGGCCAGCTCCTGCAATCGCACCAGCACCTGGCCGAGGCCGAGCGGCACCGGCGTCGGGAACAGCAGGCCGATCGGCCACAGCAGCAACAGCAGCAGCCCGCCGGTGATGCGGCTCACGAACCAGCGGTCGCGCAGCGTCTGCCAGCGGTCGATGCCGCCGAGCGCGTGCACCGCCACCGCGACCAGCGCGCCGGCCAGCGTGCCGGCGGCGTTCAGCACCCAGTCGAGGCTGGACGGCACGCGCTGCGGCAGCCAGTTCTGCAGGCTCTCCATCGCGAACGACAGCAACGAGCCTGCCAGCAGCGCCGCGACGAAGGCGATCGACACGCGCCGCCCGGAGCGCACCAGCGCACCCACCACCAGCGCGCCGAGCGGCATGTAGCCGAGCAGGTTGGAGACCACGTCGAAGGCGGTCCAGTAGCGCGGCCACGGCAGGTGGCCGAGCCCGGYCAGCGCCAGCGCCACCGGCTGCTTCCAGCCGGTGAACGGCGACAGGCTCGCGTAGACGATCAGCGCCGCATACAGCCACGCCAACGGTCCGGCCGAGCTGCGGTGCGGTGCCATCGCCGGATCAGAACGGCTTGACGATCACCAGCACGACGATGGCCGCGAACAGCAGGATCGCGGTCTCGTTGAAGAAGCGGAACCAGCGTTCGCTGCGGCGGTTCTCGAACTGCTCGAATCGGCGCAGCAGCGCGCGGCAGCCGTGGTGGTAGCCGATCGCCAGCACCACCAGCGCGAGCTTCGCGTGCAGCCAGCCGCTGCCGGGTCCGCGCCCGATGCCGAAGCCCAGCCACAGCCACAGGCCGAACAGCAGGGCGGGAACCATCAGGAAGCTGGTGAAACGGTAGAGCTTGCGCGCCATCAACAGCAGGCGCTCACGCTCGGCGTGGCTGTCGGCCGGCACCGAAGCGAGGTTGACGAACAGGCGCGGCAGGTAAAAAAGACCGGCGAACCAGCTGGCGACGAAGATCAGGTGCAGGGCCTTGACCCAGGGATAGAGGCTGCTCATCCGCGGGATTATGGGGGGCCGGTCGAGCGCAGGGCCGCCCCAAGCCGACCGGCATCCCCTCGGGGGATCGGCGATGTACTCGTCGACGAGGGGTGGTCATCCCAAAAAGAAAACCCCGACCGTCAAGGCCGGGGTTGAAAAGCCTCATCGCTGTCATCACGGTAAGGCTCCTGCTCAGGGAGGAAAAGCAGGGAATGACCACCTTGCGGCTATCATTCAAGGGCGACTTTAGCAGATGAGTGCCGGGCTGTTGAAGTGCCGTCGCACGGGATTTACACGTAAAAAGTCCCGATGTCTCATCGTCACATCGGTTTCGGCGGCCGGCCCCCGCGTCGCAACCGCCTTCAGAAGACGCCATGCTGCCGCCCGCCCCGTTCCCCGCCAACCGCCCGCGCCGCCTGCGCCGCGATGAATTCACCCGCGCGCTGGTGCGCGAGAACCGCCTGCACGCGAGCGACCTGATCTACCCGGTGTTCGTCCAGGACGGGCGCAACCAGGTGCACGACGTCGCCTCGATGCCGGGCGTTCAACGCCTCAGCCTGGACCGGCTGATGCCGCTGGCCGAAGAATGCGTGAAGCTCGGCGTGCCGGTGCTGGCCTTGTTTCCGGTCATCGAGCCGGCGCTGAAGGACGAGAACGGCAGCGAGGCGCTGAACCCGAAGGGGCTGGTGCCGACCGTGGTGCGCGAGTTGAAGAAGCAGTTCCCGCAGCTCGGCCTGATGACCGATGTCGCGCTCGATCCGTTCACGAGCCACGGCCAGGACGGCCTGCCCGACGAGACCGGCTACATGCGCAACGACGACACCGTGAAGGTGCTGACCGGCCAGGCGCTGGTGCAGGCCGAGGCCGGCGTCGACATCGTCGCGCCGAGCGACATGATGGACGGCCGCATCGGCGCGATTCGCAGCGCGCTCGAAGCGCGCGGCCTGGTCCACACGCGGATCATGGCGTACAGCGCCAAGTACGCGAGCGCCTTCTACGGCCYGTTCCGCGATGCGGTCGGTTCGGCGAAGAACCTCGGCAAGGCGGACAAGAAGGTCTACCAGATGGACCCCGGCAACAGCGACGAGGCGCTGCGCGAGGTCGCGCTCGACCTGGCCGAAGGCGCCGACATGGTGATGGTGAAGCCCGGCCTGCCCTACCTCGACATCGTGCGCCGCGTGAAGGACGAGTTCCGCGTGCCGACCTTCGCCTACCAGGTGAGCGGCGAGTATGCGATGGTGAAGGCCGCCGCGGCCCAGGGCTGGCTCGACCACGATGCGGTGATGCTCGAGAGCCTGCTCGCGTTCAAGCGCGCCGGCGCCGACGGCGTGCTGACTTACTTCGCGCTCGACGCGGCCCGGCTGCTGCGGCAGCAGGCCTGACGCACCCGACACCACACACGCGGCGCATGCGAATCTTCCACATCACGGCCGACCAGTTCACCGAGATCGAAGCGCTGCCCGACAAGCTGCCGTCCACCGGCTACCTGTGGATCGGCACCGCGCGGCGCGAGTTCGAGGTCAACATCGCCGAGGTCCAGGCCGGGCTGCAGCGCTGGACCGGCGGCCAGCTCGTCGACCTGCACATCTCCGACCTGCTGAACAACCAGCTGCCGTCGCACTTCGACTACACCTCGTGGTACGACCTGATGGTGTTCCGCCGGCTCGCGGCGGGCAGCGGCAGCGCCGGCCTGTTCCTCGACGACCAGAGCGGCACCGCCAGCACCGCCAAGCGTGCGCTCGAGGCGATCGACACCAGCCCGGTCGGCTTCGCGGTGTTCGACCGCGTGCTGATGACGGTGCACCCGACCGACTGCCAGGTGCGCGATTTCTTCGCGAGCAAGCTGCAGCAGATGGTCGAGGGTGCCGACCAGCGCTACGAGCCGCGCGGCGCGATGCGGCTGCCCACCGGCCCCGCCGACCTGATGCTGCGCATGCTGAACCACATGGTCGACAGCTACCTCGAGCTGCGCCGGCTGCTGACCAAGCAGCTCGGCTACCTGCAGCAGGAGCTGTTCAACCCGCGCAGCCAGTTCGACAGCTGGCAGGTGCTGCTCGAGTCGCGCAACTCGCTGCACCTGCTGGAAGACACCTGCGAGGACCAGCGCAGCGCGATCGTCGAATGGATCGACTCGCTCGACGAATGGCCGGACGAGCCGGACCCGAAGGCGGCGCGCGACCGCGAACTGCTGCGCGTGCGCTCGCGCGACGTGCTGGAGCACATCGAGCGCGTGCTGAGCCACGTGCGCCGGCTCGAATCCTCGGCCGAGACCGCGGTGCAGATGCATTTCTCGGCGCAGAGCAACCGCACCAACGACATCATGCGCACGCTGACGGTGCTGACCGCGATCTTCCTGCCGCTGAACCTGGTCACCGGGTTCTTCGGGATGAATTTCGAGGGGCTGCCGCTGATCCACAGCGGCGACGGCGTCTGGATGGCCAGCGGCTTCATGCTGGTGATCGCGGTTTCGCTCGGCTGGTTCTTCTGGCGCAAGCGCTACCTGAGCACGTCGCGCCATCCGAGATGACAACCCCTCGGTCGATGAGTACATCGACCGATCCCCCGAGGGGATGCGGGCCGGCTTGGGGCGGCCCGGCGCTCGGCCCGCTCAGCGCTGATAGGGATCGTCGTAGCCGAGCCCGGCGAGGATGCGCGTCTCCTCGGCCTCCATCTCGACCGCCTCGTCCTCTTCCTCGTGGTCATGCCCCTGCGCGTGCAGCGTGCCGTGCACCAGCAGGTGCGCGTAATGCGCCTGCAGCGCGATGCCCTGCTCGCGCGCCTCGGCCTCGACCACCGGCGCGCACAGGATCAGGTCGGCCTGCACCACCGGTGCGTGGCTGTAGTCGAAGGTCAGCACGTTGGTCGCGTAGTCCTTGCCGCGGTACTCGCGGTTCAGCGCGCGGCCTTCGTCGGCATCGACGATGCGCACCGTGATCTCGCCGGGCGCCGCCAGCGCCGCGCGGATCCAGCGCGCCACCTTGTGGCGGGGCAGCTCGGCGCGGTGCGTCGCGTCGGCGAACTGCAGCGAGAGACCCAGCTCGGGACGTGCCGTCGCCATGTTCAGATCCGATCCGTCGGCGCGGCGTCGTAGGCCTCGACGATGCGCGCGACCAGCGGGTGGCGCACCACGTCGGCCGCGGTGAAGCGCGTCATCGCGATGCCGGCCACGCGGCGCAGCACGCGCTCGGCGTCGATCAGCCCGCTGTCGGTGCCGCGCGGCAGGTCGATCTGGCTCACGTCGCCGGTGACGACGCACTTGCTGCCGAAGCCGATGCGCGTCAGGAACATCTTCATCTGCTCGCGGGTGGTGTTCTGCGCCTCGTCGAGGATCACGAACGCATGGTTCAGCGTGCGCCCGCGCATGAAGGCGAGCGGCGCGATCTCGATGTTGCCCTTCTCGAACGCGCGGCCCACCTTCTCCATGCCCATCAGGTCGTACAGCGCGTCGTACAGCGGGCGCAGGTAGGGATCGACCTTCTGCGCCAGGTCGCCGGGCAGGAAGCCGAGCCGCTCGCCGGCCTCGACCGCCGGCCGCGTCAGGATGATGCGCTGCACGCTGCTGCGTTCCAGCGCATCGACCGCGCAGGCCACCGCGAGGAAGGTCTTGCCGGTGCCGGCCGGGCCGATGCCGAACGTGATGTCGTGCGCGAGGATGTTGCGCAGGTACAGCTGCTGGTTGGGCGTGCGGCCGGTCAGGTCGGGGCGGCGCGTGCGCAGCAGGACCTCGTCGCCCTCTTCATCCGGGGCATCGCCCGGGGCCGCCTCGCGCAAGGCCGGGCGCCCGAGCACCGGCGTGCGCGGCCGCGCCTGCGAGTCGTCAGCCAGCGCCTCGGTGATCGCGAGCTGCAATGTCTCGGCCGCGATCGGCCGGCGCGAGCGGCCGTACAGGGTCTGCAGCAAGGCCACCGCGCGCTCGGCACTCGCCTTCGGGCCGTCGATGCGGAAGGATTCGTTGCGCCGCGAGATGCTGACGCCGAAGGCGGCCTCGATGCTGCGCAGGTGTTCATCGACGCTGCCGCACAAGTGCGACAGGCGGGCGTTGTCGAGCGGGATGAAGGCGTGGCGAAGGATCACGTGGGCGCTGACTCGGGCTGAAAAGAAGGCGGAAGGCCGGATTGTCGCCGGAAGGCCCCGGCGGCGCAGGCATCCTGCACAATCGGCGCCCATGCCCTGCTTTCCGCCGACGCCCACCCTCGCCGACCGGCTGCGTGCCGCGGCCCGATGCGTGGCGATGTCGGTGGCCTGCGTGCTGGCCCTCAGCGGCGCGGTCGCGAGCGCCGCGGCCGATGACTCCGGCGTCATCGAGATCCGCAACGCGAGCCGGGTTGCCAGCACCCTGCCCACCTTCCCGCAGGACTTGCAGCAGCGCGCCGTGCGCCTGCCCGACGACTGGTCCGAGACCCTGCCGCAGTCCGACGGGCCGGCCTGGTACCGCCTCAACTTCACGCTGCCGGCGAGCCGCATCACGCCGGCGCCGCTGATGGCCGCCTACATCGAGCGTGCCTGCAGCAACGCGCAGGTCTGGCTGAACGGCAACCTGGTCTTCGACGGCGGCCGCATGGCCGAGCCGGTGACGCGCAACTGCTTCTACCCGCAGCTCGTCGCGCTGCCGCCGGCGCTGCTGAACCCGGACGGCAACGTGCTCGACATCAAGGTGCAGGGCTACGCGCTGCAGCACGTCGCGTCGCGCCAGCGGGCCGGCGGGCTGTCGGCGGTGCAGGTCGGGCCGCACGCGCTGCTGGCCGAGCAGCAGGCGCGCCAGGCCTTCTGGAACATCTCGCTGGTGCAGGTGATCTCGGCGATGCTGGTGCCGCTGGGCATCGTGATGCTGGGCATGGGGTGGCAGGATCGCCGCAGCCCCTGGCTGATCCATTTCGGCCTGCTTGCGATCGGCTGGGCCGCGCTGTCGGCGCGCCTGTGGTGGCGCGATCCGCCGTGGGACAACGCCACCAGCGAGTTCCTGTCCTGCGTCGGCTTCGGCGTGCTGGTGGCGCTGGCGGTCCAGTTCCTGGTGCGCTATGCCGCGCTGCGCTCGACCAAGCTCGAGATCGGCCTCGCGCTGCAGTGCCTGCTGATCCCGGCCAGCCTCGCGCTCGCCGGGCCGCATCGCCTGTACCTGATGACGAGCAGCTGGTACCTGCTGCTGTCGGCCGAGGTGATGGCGGCCGTCACGCTGTACCTGCGCGTGACCTGGCGCAAGGGGCCGGACGGCCGCGCCGACTTCTGGCCGATGGCCTTCATGCTGATGGGCGTCGGCGTGCTGGTGCTGGTCGAGCTGGCGACGCAGCACGGCTGGATCTCGTGGCTGCCGGTGCACGTGCTGCACTTCAGCATGCCGCTGATGTTCATCGCGGTCGCCGCGCGCCAGATCCACATCTTCGGCCGCGCGCTGCAGGTGGCCGAGGCGAGCCGCAACTCGCTGGAAAGCCGCATCAACGAGGTCACCGCCGAGATCGAGCGCAATTTCTCGCAGATGGCCGAGCTGCGCGTCGAGCAGGTGACCGAGAAGGAACGCAAGCGCATCGCCGCCGACCTGCACGACGACCTGGGCGCCAAGCTGCTGACCATCGTGCACACCAGCGAGAGCGAGCGCATCTCCACCCTGGCGCGCGAGGCGCTCGAGGAGATGCGCCTGTCGGTGCGCGGCCTGACCGGCAAGCCGATGCAGGTGGCCGATGCGCTGGCCGACTGGCGCGCCGAGACGGTGTCGCGCCTGAGCCAGGCCAACATCGAGGCCGACTGGCGCAGCCCCACCGAAGACGTGCACCAGCAGCTGTCGGCGCGTGCCTTCGTGCAGACCACCCGCATCCTGCGCGAGGCGGTCAGCAACATCATCAAGCACAGCGGCGCCTCGCACTGCAAGGTGCGCTGCAGCATCGGCGAGCATGATTTCGTGCTGGTCGTGCAGGACAACGGCAAGGGCATCCCGATGGAACTCGACGGCAAGCTCGACCGCGGCCACGGGATGGCCAGCATGAAACACCGCGCCAAGCAGATGCAGGGGCAGTGCCTGGTCGAGTCGGGGCCGGGCTACKGCACGGTGATCCGGCTGACCTTGCCGCTGTGAAGCGCACAATCCTTCCTCGTCCGTCCACCCGGCCGCTGCTACGATTCAAGATCCCCTCGAGGACACCCCATGAACAAGATCCTGCTGCTCGAAGACCTGCCCGAGATCCGTGCCTGGGTGAAGGCCCTGGTGACGCAGGTGTTTCCGCAGGCGCAGATCTCCGAGAGCGCCCGGGTGCACGACGCGCTGGCCCTGATCAGCGCCGAGCGCTTCGATGTCGCGCTGGTCGACCTGGGCCTGCCGGATGGATCCGGCGTCGACGTGGTCGCGGCGCTGCGTGAATCGCAGCCCGAGGCGCAGTCGGTGGTGGTCACCATCCACGACGACGACGACCACCTGTTCCCCGCCCTGCAGGCCGGCGCGTTCGGCTACCTGCTGAAAGAGCAGCCGCGCGAGCATTTCGTCGAGCAGCTGCAGCGCATCAGCCAGGGCGAGCCGCCGCTGACGCCGTCGATCGCGCGCCGCGTGATCGCGTATTTCGCGGCACAGAACAAGCCGCAGGAGCGCCCGCAGAACCTGCCGCACGTCTCGCTGACCGACCGCGAGAACGAGGTGCTGCTGTGGGTGGCCAAGGGCTTCACGCTGCCGGAGATCGGCACGCAGCTGAACCTGTCGCGCCACACGATCGCCGACTACGTGAAGCAGATCTACCGCAAGCTCAACGTCAGCTCGCGGGCGGAAGCCGCGCTCGAGGCCCAGCGCCTGGGCCTGTTCCGCCGATGATCGGCCGGCTGAGCGGCCTGCTGGCAGAGAAGAACCCGCCCCAGTTGCTGGTGGATGTCGGCGGCGTCGGCTACGAGGTCGACGTGCCGATGAGCACCTTCTACAACCTGCCCACGCTCGGCGAGCGCGTGACGCTGCTGACGCATTTCGTCGTGCGCGAGGACGCCCAGGTGCTGTTCGGCTTTCTGACAGCCGAGGAGCGCGCGACCTTCCGTCAGCTGGTGAAGATCTCCGGCGTCGGGCCGCGCACGGCCCTGTCGATCCTGTCGGGCTTGAGCGTCGGCGAGCTGGCGCAGGCGGTGTCGCTGCAGGAGAGCGGCCGGCTGATCAAGGTGCCGGGCATCGGCAAGAAGACGGCCGAGCGGCTGCTGCTGGAGCTGAAGGGCAAGCTCGGTGCCGACCTGGCGATGCCGGCCAGCGTCGCGAGCGATGCGCAGGCCGACATCCTGCAGGCGCTGGTGGCGCTGGGCTACAGCGACCGCGAGGCGGCCGCCGCATTGAAGAGCCTGCCGGCGGAAGTCGGTGTGAGCGAAGGCATCAAGCTCGCGCTGAAGGCCCTCGCCCGCTGACCCCTCGTCAGTGGCTGTGATCGGCCCCCGCCGCCTCGACGTTCACCGTCACCGTCACCTCCCCCGCCTTCTCGAACTTCAGCCGCAGCGGGAACTTGTCGCCCTCCTTCAGCGGCGCCTTCAGCCCGAGGAACATCACGTGCAGCGCGCCGGGCTTCAGCTCGACGTACTTGCCGGCCGGCACGTCGATCGCCGCCACCTCGCGCATGCGCATCACGTCGCCCTCCATCTTCATCATGTGCAGCTCGGTCGTCCGGCCGACGTCGGCGCTGGCCGACAGCAGGCGGTCATCCGCCTTGCCGCGGTTCTCCAGCCGCAGGAAGCCGCCGCCGGTCGGCTGCCCCGGCGCGGTCGCGCGCGCATACGGGTGGCCGATGGCGATGTCGCCGAGCGTGAATTCATGGGCCTGGGCCGCGGCGGCGGCGAGCGAAACCAGGGCGGTGGCGGCAAGGCGGGTGAGGAGGTGGTTCATGGTCATGACAGGGGTCCGTTTCAGGGAGGCATTCACAGGTCGTACCGCAGCTCCGCACTGTAGGTGCGTTGCGGGTACGGGTGGAAATTCCAGTACTGGTCGTTGTTCAGGTTGTCGATGCCGAAGGCGGCATGCCATTGCCTGTCGATCGCGAAGCGCACCCGCAGGTCGGTCGTGAAGTACTTCGACGTGCCCATGTAGGTGGATCCGTTGGTGTCGCTGTTGTCCAGGCTGCCGTACTGCCGGCCGCTGTAGCGCGCGCCGTAGCTGACGGTCCAGCGCTCGTCGACGCGCCAGGCGGCCAGCGCGCTCGCCCGCCAGCGCGGCACGCGCGGCTGCCACTTGCCGACGGTGTCGCCCGGCGTGCTCACGTAACCGCTGTTGGCGACGATCTTCGAGTCGGCATAGGTCACGCTGCCCTGCAGGTCGAGCCCGCGCCACAGCACGTTCTCGCGCTGGGCGGCGGCTTCGAGGCCGGTGGTGCGCACATGGTCGACGTTCTGCACGCTGTTCGTCACCGGCGTCACGTTCGGCAGCGGCTGGCTGTACAGCGCATCGTGCGTGTCCTCGTGGAACAGCGTCAGGCGCAGCGTCGCCGCGTCGGGCAGCGTCCATTCGGAGCTGAGTTCCGAGGTCCAGGAGCGCTCGGGCCGCAGGTCCGGGTTCGCGATGTTGCTGATGCCGGTCGCGGTGGCCGCGCCCTGGTACAGCTCGGACACCGTCGGAAACCGCACCGCGCGCCCGGCCGAGGCCTTCAGCACCCAGCCCTCGCGCAACTCGTGCGACAGCGCGGCCTTCGGCGACCAGGCGGTCTCGCAGCGCTGCGGATGCGCATACGGCGTGAACGTGCCGGTCTGCGTCAGGCCGTCGAAGGCCTGCCAGCGCTCGCCGCGCAGCCCGAGCACCGCCATCCAGCCGTCGGCGAAGCGCCAGGCGTCCTGGCCGAACACCGAGCGCAGCCGCGTGTTGCCATTGAAACGGGCGTTGACCGTGCCGCTTTCCTGGTTGATCCAGTCCGCCAGGCCGTAGACGGTGGTGCGCAGGCGGAAGCTGTCCTGCTGCAGCCCGGCGTCGACCACATGGGCGCTGCCCTCGCCAGCGGGCCGCCAGGTGCCGCGCGCCGACAGCGTGTTCCAGCCGGTGCCGTTCAGGTCGGTCGCGCTGCCGTTGCCGCCGTTGAGCATCTGCTGCGACAACGCGGGCTGCTGCGTCGACCCGGCGGCGGGCTTGCGGCTCAGGTCGCGGCGGTAGTCATAGACGCTCGCAGCCAGCTCCCAGTCGAACACGCCGCCCGCGTTCTGCTTCAGCGACAGCGCCTGCACCAGGTGCGCGAGGCCGTCGCGGTTGGTCACGCCGCCCAGCACCGGGGCCACGTACTGCTCCGAGCGCCCGACCGCGTCGTTGCGCCACCAGCCCAGCGTGTAGCTGGCCCGCAGGTCGGTGGCCAGGTCGTAGGCGAGCTTCAGCTTCAGGTGGTCCTGCACCGTGCGGTACTGCGTGCCGGTGCCGCGCACGTACCAGGGCTTGCCGGTCTTGTCGGTGTCCGGCACGGCGCCGGCGGTCGGCGTGGCCGTGGTGTCGAACACCAGCGGCTGGCCTTCGCTGTCGAGCCGGTTCGCGTTGATCCACCACGACCAGCCGCCGTGGCGGTCGCCGAGCGAGGCGCTGGTCTGCCAGCCGTTGTAGGTGGTGTCGGTGCCGTAGAGCTGGAACGGCTGCGAGAACGCGCCGACCATCGCATGGGCCTCGAACTTCGACGGCATGCGCGTCAGGTAGTCGACCACCGCGCCGGCCGAGTTGCCGGGGTAGGCGGCCGAGAACGGGCCGTACAGCACGTCGACGCGCTCGATCTCCTCCGGCGTCACCAGGCCCCAGCGCGGCGCGAAGCTCGCGCCGTTGCCGAGCAGGTTGGACAGCAGGATGCCGTCCGCATAGACCAGCGAGCGCGCGCTGTTGCCGGTGCCCGACGCGCGCGTCGACAGCACCGCATGGTTGTAGTCGCCCGCATAGCGCTTGCGCACCAGCAGGCTCGGCAGGTACTTCAGCGCGTCCTCGCTGTCGGTCGCGTTGATGCTGGCCTGCACCTGCGCGCCGCTGATGCCTTCGATCGTCGTCGGGATCTGCGACGGCAGCGAGCCGCGGCGGCCACCGGTCACGGTGACCACGCCCAGGTGCTTGACGGGTGCGGTCGCCTCGTCGGCGTCGGCGCGAGTGGCAGCGGTGTCTTCGTCGGCCCATGCCGCCAACGGCAGGCAGGCCAGCAGCGCCAGCACCGCACGGGCGGCTGGCGTGAATCGGTACATCACGGAATGCTCCTGAACAGGACCGGGCGCACGACGCCGCGGTCGATCACACAGGCCGTCGGTGCGCCACGCGCACCGCGGGCAAGGCGGTGGGTTCAGGTGAGGGAGGGAGGCCCGTGCTTGAGCCGGGCGATCCAGTCGGCCTCGGCATCGGGGATCGGCGCGCCGGCGCGAACCGGCGGCGCAGGCGACT
>NZ_JBFUFQ010000188.1:0-11620 GCF_056403355.1 Rhizobacter sp. P2_H3
GAGAGGTGGCCGGCACCACCCTCTTAGAGAAAATACCGTCGCGTGTACCGACACCGCTCGACCACCGTCTTCCTTGAGATTTGTGTCGTCGAGCGCAGTGATGCGGAGGGGGGCGAACCTGCCGAACATCGCAGTCTGCATCAACCGATCGGTCTCGTGCCGCGACAGGCTGGATAACCGCTGCAGCCCCAGAACTCACCGCCGGCATTCGCGCCACGCTTCGCGGTCCGCCTGACCATCGGCTTGGTGCAAACCGGGCAGTTTGACGCCTGACTCGGCGCGGCATTGGGCGTCACAGCTGGGGCTGCCGCAGGCCGTGAAGTTGAACGATTGACTGCGGCCTTGGYATCTCGAAGGAGCCCTCGAAGCTTCTCCCCATTGATCAGCGTCACGTTGCGGCCGCTCGCAAAACTCACTGCCGCCTCGGTGAACCGCCCCGAGGTCACCACAAACCCACCTGTGGCACCCCTCGCCGCCATCACGCCGTACAGCTCGCGCACGACCTCCACGCCCACCTTGAGAGCGCGCCACTGCTTGCACTGTACGAGGAACTTCTCGCCACTGGTCTCGCCGGTCTTCCTGAGAACAAGATCCACACCACCATCCGCACCGCCGCCACCAGTTTCGCCAACTTGGTAGCCCTGCAACCGGAAGCCTTCACCTACCAACATCTCGAACTCGCGCCAGCTCATGCCATCCAAAGCATCGCTCGCCTCGCTTTGCATCACGTCAATGACGAGGTTCTTTCGCTCCTTGCGCCGCCAGGCCGACATGCCCGCCCCAGCCAGGCAGAGAGCGGGCAGCACGTACTGGCCAATGCTGGCCAACGTCTTCCAAAGGGTTTGGGCGACCATCGCGCTCACTTGCCCAGGCTGGGCTGTGCGGACAACCGCCTGGGATGCAACGCCGTGAAGCAGCATGTAGCTGATCACCCCCAACGTCACCCCCGCCCACCACGGCAGCATCGCAACGAGGTCCATGATGTCCTCAGCAGGACTCGTCTTCTTGCGTCTCGCCATCCCCTGCTCTCCCCTTGCTGTTTTGATGTTGTATCAGACGCCGATCAAGTCGGGCATCGCTCGGCACGTCGGGCACTGAAAAGACAGCTATGCAGCGGTTGCAGTCTTCCGATTCATCGAACGCGACGCCCGAAAGCTGCCGTTCAATGTTTGAGTTCAGCGGGCAACGAACCTGCTCGCGGCATCGGACACCAGAGCCTCCGTTATCGGGAAAGCCGACGACGTAGATGCATAGCCTATGTCGGAGGCAAAGGCCGCAACGGAAGCCACGCTACCGGTCCTCGCGTATGCCCGCGGGAGGACCTTCTTGACTTCCTGCGTGCGGGACGGAAGAGGCATGCCACAACGATATGTCAGCCGGTTCCACAGGCGAGAATGCATTCGGTGACGGCCGCCCTGCCCGCAAGGTGTGCCTACGCGGCATGGTTGAAGCAGTACGCCGTCAAGCTGGGAATGTGGGCCGCCAAGGCAGTGAAGTAAGGAGCGGCGCCAGGTGGTTACACCGTTGAGGCAACCCAGGCTCTTGGGTGTGCCGAGAAAGTACTCTTGATGATTCCGAAAGCCATAACCCAGTTGCTTCCCGAGGACTTCGACCGCTTGGTTGCCGACCAGGTCCAGGAAGGCAACCAGCTCGACTTCAAGCAGGCTACCGTCGGCGGTACGGATGCGGACAAGAAGAAGTTCGCGGCTGACGTGTGCGCATTTGCGAACACCCGCGGTGGCGACATCGTCATCGGCGTGCGAGAAGTCGGCGGCGCGGCCGTCCAAGTGGTTCCTCTTGCCGTAGACCCGGACCAGGAAACGCTAAGGCTGCAAAACATGATTGCCGACAGCTTCGACCCGCGTATCGTCGGTGTGCAGATTGCGCCAGTCGCATACGGAGCTGGTCACGTGCTGGTCGTTCGCGTTCCGCAGTCCGTGCATGGTCTGCATCGCAGCAAGCTTGACCAGCAGTTCCATATCCGGGAGTCTCGGTCAAATCGCCATCTTGATGTCGCCTCGCTGATTACCCGCGTGGACGTGCTTCGAGGACAACGTGACCGCCGCGAGGATTTCATTGCTGAACGCTATGCCGCTGTGTTGACCAACCGCACCCCGGTGGCTCTTCGACCTGGGCCCAAGGTGATGGTTCACGTGTTCCAGGCCCACTCAGCCTTCGGTGCAGACATGCTGAATGTCGCGCCCGCAGCCAACGCTGGCGCCCTGCCCATTCCGACGCTTGCGCAAGGTGGGGTGGACTTTCGGATGACGTTCGAAGGCCCAATGCATCACACACCCATCAACGAGGGTAGAACCCGCGCCTTCACCCTCGTTCACCACGCCGGCGTGCTTGAAGGCGCGTGGAAGGTGGCGGACCCTCGGGAAGGTCGCATCGAGGTGCCGGCCGAGACGTTGGAGACCCAGGTGCTGAACTTCGTCTGGGCGCTCATCGAACGAGCCCGTGCGCTGTTGACCCTGGACGTCCCACTGGTCGTCCGTATTGCGCTGGTGGGCGCTGAAGGTGCGGTCGTGGTGACCAACAACCGAGAGCTTCGCCGGCACTACGAGGAAGACACCCCGCTGACCCCCATCGACCGCACCGCACTGCAACTCCCAGATGTCCTTGTGAACGACTGGCCTGCGGCCGACCTCGCAGAGCTGTTCCGCCCGGCCTTCGATAGGCTCTGGCAGGCATCCGGGTTCCTTCGCAGCTATCAATACGTCGAGCAAGACGGCCGGTTCGTCTGGCAAGGTTAAGGAGGCGCACAGTGTTGGAATGGTTGGCCGATTCGGCGCTCGGCAAAGCTGCCGATTGGATGATGAACAAGATGGCAGGCCTCGGCAAACGGGCGGACGCCCGCGCAGCCTTGCAGGGGGGTGATGCCCTGGGTGCGCTCACCACGCAAGGGCAAGTCACTGCTGCCATCGAACAATTGCTCCGCGAGCCAATGCTGCCTAGTGCCGTGACGCAGGTGGATGCCTTGCGGCAATGGCTGGCTGATGCGAAAACACAGGAGGTTCTTACGCAGTACCTGCTGGCCAGGTTGGGAGGCAACCACAACCTGGTTAATGACGCCCTCACCTCCCTCGCTCAGAGGTACTCGCAAGCCACCGGAGAGGTCCCGCAGCTCGCACATGGGCATATCGAAGCTGTCGCGAGCTACGTGGCAACCTTCGTTTCCGGCGCCCCCAATTTCCTGGCTGCGCAGGTGGCAGAAATGGCTTCCGACCACCGCGAGATGCGCCTGGCGAAGGCTGCCGCTCCCAATCTAGATGCCCTCAGGTCCGAGGCACGAGGACTTCTTGAGCAAGCTCCAAAGGCCGCCAAGCTGTTGGATCAGCGAATTCCCTGCGCGTTTGCGACTGGGGCCGAGGCCGGTTCGCACGAACGACTGGACGTGGCGTCGCTAGCGGCCCTGCTGCCTGAGCGAAAGCTTATTGTCATCGAGGGCGAGGGTGGCGTCGGGAAGACGACTGCCCTCGTTGAGCTGGGGGAAGCGCTTCTCCAAAACCCTGGGATGCCTGTTCCTCTGTATGCATCGGCCCCCAATTGGCTGAGGTCCGAACAGCCCCTGTTGGACTACCTTGCGGGCATGCGTGGTGTCCAGCGGGCGGCGATAGATAGGGATGCGTTGTCGTCGCTCCTCATGAACGGAAGCGCGGCTCTGCTCCTCAACGGCTGGAATGAAATTGCGGCCGCCGACAGGGCCCGCGCAATCGCCGGCGCAGAAGACTTTCTTGCGGACCATCGGGGCGCGATGGTGGTTTGCACGTCGCGGCGTGCAGAGGGCCCGTTCGCTGCCGCCACTGGCGTAGTGGTCAGCGTGCTCGAGTTCAACTGGGACCGGCAGCGCGCGCTGGTCGCGCGAGCCCTTCCCGACGGGACGGGTAATGGGTTGCTCAATCGACTGCAAACCGACACGCCGCTACGGCTGACGGCGCGCAATCCACTAATCCTGTCCAGCGCCATTCTCTTGGCTCAACGAGGGCACGAGGTGCCAGCGACGATGTACGGCCTGTTGGAAGCCGTGCAGCCCATTCTGGAGGCCCCTGACCAACGGCAAGCGGCACTTGAGGACGCGCCGCTCTATGGCCAGCACCGGAGCTACTTAAAAGCGTTGGCGCGCTACCTGACGGGTGCTGGCAAGGTGGAAATGTATTTGGATGAGGCTCGCCAGGTCGTTGGGAGCAACCTTGCAGAGCTGCAGCAATCCGGACGAGTTCAAGGCCGCGACGTTGAACCTTCGAAGGTCGTTGAAGCCCTTTGCAATACCCACCTTCTGCATCGTGAACGCGACTCGGAAGTCCTGAAGTTCTGTCATCAACGGTTCCAGGAGTTCTTCGCCGCAACTTGGGTGCTCGAGCAGCTCACCTTGGAAGGGCAAACCGTCGCGCAGCAGCAGGAGCTGGTGCGGGAAGTATTCAACCAGCCGGCATGGACCGAATCGCTCGACCTGCTCGCGGAGAAGTTGGTTGCCGATGGATTGGTCGTGCCGCGAGCGCAGCTGGTTGCTCTAGCAATTCGTGCCGACCTGACGCTCGCCAGCAAGTTGGCCGGAGAGGTTCAGATGGGAGCAGAGACAAGTGGCCCATTTGCACAGCTCATCGAAGGCATAGCGCAGCTCCATGCGGCGACGTCGAATAGCGCCAAGAAGCACGCGCTGGCATGCATGGCTCTGACCCGGTCTCCCGTGTTCGCAGCCGAGCTCACGGCGCTACTTGAAACTACAGCCAGTTTGGACGCCTTGGCGCTCATCAATGACGCAGCCGGCTTGAGCGTGAAGTCAGTTGGCGACGACATCACGAACCGGTTCAGTAGCTGGCCAAAGGAGAAAAAGCACAACCTGCTTCAGGGACTTGGCGGCCATCGAGAGAACCTCTCGTTTTTAAAGGACGTCGCTTGCTGCGACGCTGACCCGGGCGTGCGCGCGCAAGGCATCACGACGCTCGCATGGCAATTTCCGGCCTCGGATGCCGCGCTCGACGCCTGGCTCGCATCGCCCGACGATACGAAGCTCGACCACGAAGCATTTAATTCGGTGCGCTTTGTTGGCAACAACGACCGCGTGCCAGAACTGATAGCTGAAGTACAAAGACTTGTCGTGGTCAGTGGCGACAAGAACTTGCTGCTGCAGTTGGCTCGCGAGCTACCGATGAACGAGCGCGGATTTGCACTTGACGCGGCCAAGGAGGCGCTGGCGACGTCCGACCACTTTCACCTCCAAGACGACACCAACACCATCCAGCTGGTTGCAGCGTTCGACCCCGCAGCATTGCAGGCCATCGCGGAGGAGAAGCTCTTGGAACACCGAACAGTCCAAGACTGGGTTGCCTCGCACTTGGAAGCGTTGCCGCAACCAGAACGGAGCGCCGCCTTCGCCAGGGTGTTTGCCCGTGCCAAGGGCGGCGATGAAGAGAAGGTGGACGCCGCACGGATCGGCATGCTTGCAAGCAGTGCCGAAGTCAAAGCCGTTCTGGACGAATGGCTGGATGTTTCTCTGTCCGACCCGGAATCTAGGAACCTTGAGCGGTTCCTTTCGCGGGTGCTTGGGGCGGCGAGTACTGAGGACATCTGTGCGACGGCACTGGCGCGTAAAGGCGAACTGCACTACTCGCAAGCACGCAGGATGCTTGAACTTCTTGTCCAGCCCCGGCTCGTCGARCGCTTCGCGGACCATCCTGACCAACGCCGCCGAACGCTCCAGCCGGAAGCGGCCCAAGTTCTGCTGGATGCGTACTGGGATTTGCCTGAACCTGAAGGCGCCCAAACCGCGGGCGTCAAAGCCGCGCTGTGTCTCCTGCTATCCCGGGCGGACTCGGTTCGCTTCGCAGACAGAATCTTCGAGGGCCTGATGCTGGAGGCTGAGTGGAGAGCTTCTCTTGTGAAAGAGCACCGACCCGCGTCTGGAATGTCGTACGGCGATGAGTTCGCCCGCGCAGCGATGACAGGGGGCGCCGCGATGGCAAAGCGGCTGCTGCCCCTTCTGGATACGCACGACGAGGGCAACGTGCTCTTCGGTGTGGTGCAACAGATTGCCATACTGCCTTGGCCCCGAAACAGCTTTCACGCTCGCCTGGACACTACTGCTCGACGGCAGCGTATTGCTGAAGGCTTCGTGCTCCGCCAGCGGGACCAAGAGCTGCAGGAGATTACCGATGAGTTCGCTTTGAAGATTGCGAGCCGTCTAGAGGCGTGTGGAGATGCTGCGGTAAGTCCACGGGAGAACCGGTTCTACCGGCGATGGTGGCTCATGACGTCGCTGGCCAATCTGCCAACGAGGGCCGGGTGGCCTGAGCTTCGTAAGAGTCTCATGCGGACCGACGCGCTACCCGACCGATTCGCGTACGCGATGAACGCACTTGTCTCGCAAGGTGAGACCATCGACGACGATGGGGTAGTGGCCGCGCTCCAACAACAGTTTGCCGAGCGGGTTACGTCAACGGCGTGGTTTGACCAGCAAGACACCAGTTTGGAGGACCTTGCAGCGCTGCACTTCTACGTTTCGGAAACCAAGCTGCCGTCTCCCGCTCTCGACGCCATGGTCGACCAGTGGGCCGATAAGGCCCAGAGCTATGTGGTTCTTCGCAAGCTACGAGAGATTGACACACCTGCAGCGATGGCGCAGCTGAGTCGACTGACCCAGAACGGGGATCTCAAACGAACCGAGGAGGCTCTGCGAGCATTGATGGATGACCCTCACGGACCGACAAAACTGCTTGAGCTGGCCGTGGATGGCTCGCTATTCAAGTTCATCAAGGGATATGTCGACGCACGGCAAGTCGCCAGCGTGCTCGTCCCATTGATCGAAGGCCGTCCGGACGTCCTCCACCACATTCTGGACAGCTGCACAAAGCAGAACACGGGGACGGGAGAAGAACTCGCGTTTGAACTTGTGTCAGCGATTCCCGAGCCCGGCACCAAGGCGCTCGACTACTTGTTGGAGTTTGTAGACCGCACGGGCCGGGGCGGCAAAGGTCCCCGCGCCATCGCTTTTGAACGCATGTTCGAAGAGCGCGAGCCCGTTGAAGGATCGCCCAACACGCACCACCTGTATTCACGCGCCTGCAACCACATTCGGACGGGCCTGTTCGAGATGGCCACGGCCGCAGGTCCGTCAGCAGCGTTGGCTGCTGAGACATTGTTTGCAATCGAGGAACGCCGCTTTTCGCTCGGGCGGCCGCACGACGAGCCAAGGCACCCAAATGTGGACTCCGAGCATCGCTGGCCACAGTGCCTGGCAGCCGTCTCGTAGCCGCTCTAGTCCGCCGACAGCTACGAGGCCACGTTAAGCACAGTACTTGCAGTTGTGCCGCCCCCGGGATTCCCTGCCCGGGTCTGAACTACCACAAAGCAGTCGCTGTTGAACTTCTGCAATCAGTCTGGAGCGGAAGTTGGCGCAAGCGAGCTGCTGATAGGTCCCGCGCGCCCGCACTAGTCCCACATCGCGCGGAGCTTTGCGCCGACATCGACCTTCAGCACATCGGAAGCGATGCGGGCATCTCCTCGCACCGTGACGGGCACTACCTGCTCGAACAGCCTGGCCACCTTGCCTGGAATGAAGCGTGTCAGCGTCGCGTTGATGTAGCTGTCCCCTCCCCGCCTCTGCTGGCGCACGTAGAAGCGCTGTGGCGTGATGAGTGCCAGATGGTGCTTGGCGCGAGTCATCGCGACGTAGAGCAAGCGCCGCTCTTCTTCGATATCTTCCTCGCGTCCCGTCGCCATGTCCGAGGGCATGCAGCCGTCGACCACGTTGAGCACGTAGACCGCGTTCCATTCCTGCCCCTTGGCCGAATGGATGGTTGAGAGGATCAGGTAGTCCTCGTCGAGGTGCGGCGCTCCGGATTCATCGCTGCTGGCCTCGGGCGGGTCGAGCGTCAGTTCCGTCAAGAAGCGTTCGCGGCTACCGTAGCCCTCGGCGATCCGTGCCATCTGCTCAAGGTCGGCCAGGCGAACCTCGGCGTCATCGTGGAGCCGGTCGAGGTGGGGTTGGTACCACGCGATGGCTCGTTCGAGGTCGACCGGCCACTCGCTCTTGCGACTCAGGCTGGCGATCAGCACCGCGAGCTTGGTCCACTCCCCTGCCGCCCCCTTCGGGGGTCTGAAGTCCTCTATGACGGTGAGCGGGTCGGCCTGGCGTTCCATCGCGTCGAGCAGTTTGCCGGCGCTGACCGGTCCGAATCCGGGCAGCAGCTGGGACACACGGAAGCCGGCCAAGCGACCGCGGGGGTTCTGTGCCCAGCGCRGGACGCTCAGCACGTCCTTGATGTGCGTGCTCTCCAGGAACTTGAGGCCTCCGAACTTGCGGAAGGGGATGTTGCGGCGGGTCAGCTCAAGCTCCAGCGGGGCGCTGTGGCTCGATGTCCGGAAGAGGACGGCCTGCTTGATGAGCCGGATGCCCTCCTCCCGCCGTAGCAGCACTTGGTCGGCCACCCATGTGGCCTGGCTCGCCTCATCCGGCATGGCCGTGATGCGCGGCATTTCGCTCGAGGGTTGATTCGACCAGAGGTCCTTGGCGTGGCGCTTCTTCGCGAGGCCAATCACCGCATTGGACGCCGTGAGGATCGGCTGCGTGGAGCGGTAGTTCTGCTCCAGCGCCACGATGCGAGCTGGCGGGTTGAACTGGTCGGGGAAGTCGAGGATGTTGCCCACGTCCGCGGCACGGAACGAGTAGATCGCTTGCGCGTCGTCGCCCACCACCGTGAGGTTCTCGCCCTTCGGCTTGAGGCCGAGCACGATGGCGCCCTGCAGCCGGTTTGTGTCCTGGTACTCGTCGATCAGCACGTGATCGAAGCGCTGCCGGACGTCTTCCGCCACGCTGGCATCGGCCAGCATGTGCACCCAGTAGAGCAACAGGTCGTCGTAGTCGAGCACCTGCTGCTGGTGCTTCGCCTGCGCATAGGCCTTGAAGAGCTGCTTGAGGCCGTCGTGCGCCCCGAAGCACCATGGGTAGTGCGTCTGCAGAACCTCGTCCAGCCGTGACTGGCTGTTCACGACCCGGGAGTAGATGGCGAGGCAACTCGCCTTCAACGGAAAGCGCTCCACCGTCTCGGCAAAGCCCAGCTCCTGCCGCACTATGCCAATCAGGTCCTCGGCATCCGAGCGGTCCAGTATGGTGAAGTTGGGTGCCAAGCCGATGCGATCGGCATAGTCACGCAACAGGCGCGCGCCGACGCCGTGGAACGTGCCACACCACGGGAAGTGCGGCGGTGCCTGCGTCGTCCCATAACCGAGCAGGCGATGAAGCATCCGGCCCACACGCTGCCCCATCTCTCCGGCGGCGCGGCGGGCAAAGGTCAGCAAGAGGATGCGGTGTGGATCCGCGCCCGTCTGTACCAGGCGTGCGACGCGGCTGGCCAAGGTCTTGGTCTTGCCGGTGCCAGCCCCGGCAATGACAAGCAACGGACCCCGATGCGCCCCGTCGCCGACACCGTGCTCGACCGCGGCGCGCTGCTGCTCGTTGAGGTCGGCGAAGACGTCCTTCGTCGCTCCAGGCTTGGGCGCTGGCGACGGTTCAGGAAGGACGGAGTGCTCACCCATGGCTCAATCTCGGGCCCGATCATATACTGTATGAATCAACAGCTTTTGGCGCCCACCCCATGAGCATCCGGATCGGCACTGCATCCTGGTCGCACCCAGCGCTCATCGACACGGGGCGCTTCTACCCGTCGGAGCACATGAGTCCCGAGGAGCGCCTGCACTTCTACGCGACTCAGTTCACGTTGGTCGAGGTGGACTCGAGCTTCTATGCCATGACGCCGCCCGGCATGGCGCAGCGGTGGGTCGAGCGCACGCCGCAGGACTTCGTGATGAACGTGAAGGCCTTCCGGCTCTTCACCGGGCATCAGACTTCACCGCAGGCCCTTCCTGCCGACGTGCGCGAGGCGCTTCCCGCCGCGTTGCGAGACAAGTCCATCCTGTACTACCGCGACGTGCCGCCCGAGTTCCGCGACGCACTGTGGGCACGCTTCGTCGAGGGCATCGCCCCACTGCGGCAAGCGGGCCGGCTCGGGCTGGTGCACTTCCAGTTCGCGCCCTGGATCGTGCGCAACCCCGCTGGCCGGGCGCACATCGAGCACTGCGTCGAGCGCATGCAGGGGCACATGGTCAGCCTCGAATTCCGAAACTTCAGCTGGTTCAACGAGGCGAACACCCGCGACACCCTGGCGTTCGAGCGGTCGCTCAGGGTCGTGCACACCATCGCCGACGAGCCCCAGGGCTTTGCAAACTGCGTTCCGGCTGTGTGGGAGGTGACACACGACGACCACGCCTTGGTACGCATGCACGGGCGCAACGAGCACACCTRGAACAAGCGGAGCAACACGTCGTCCGGGCGCTTCAACTACCAATACGATGACGCCGAACTGGAAGGCTTGGCCGGCCAGATCGCGGCGCTCGATGCGCCGCCCCTGCATCTGCAGGTAGTCATGAACAACAACGCCGAGGATTTCGCGCAAGCGAACGGCCGGCAGCTATTCGAGGCCTTGCATGCATACGGAGCCAACGTGGTCACGCCGTCCTCGGGCAAAGTCACGCAGCTCCGAGCTGCATGACGCGAGGTCGCGCCTGCGCGGACTGCTCAGGGTCTTCGACAGCCTTGATACACCATCGAGCATTCGCGCGTTCAATGGAAGTCTCGACTGTGCGTAGATTTGGCCAAGCGCCCTAGCAACGGAGTGAGGTCCTCGAGCTTGCTCACGATGAGATTGCACACATCCCCTTCGCGCTGCCAAGTGCCCCTGAGGACCAGGAGCCGGGACCGAAGCAACACATCTCGTTGCTGGTCTCGCACGGACTTCCAGACGATCGCCTGAACCGTGCCTGTCTCGTCCTCCAACGAGACGAAGATCGTTCCGCTCGCGGTGCTCGGTTGCTGACGGAGGGTGACGATCCCGCAATAGTCCACGCGTCGGCCGTTCGGGACGGTCGCGAGATCGGCGGCGGACGACAAGCCGCGATGCGTCAGTCTCTCCCGCAGCAATGCCAACGGATGCCGGCGCAGCGTGAGGCCCAACGATGCGTAGTCGAACAAAATCTCCTCGCCTTCTGGCGCGGCCGGCAGCTCAAGCAGCTCTTCTTCGATCGGTGCATCCGTCAGCAACGGCGGGGCGCATCGCAGGGCGGCTGCGTCCCAGACCTGCTGCCGACGGTGGCCAGACAGGCTGGCGAGCGCATCCGCTGCCGCCAGCAGCTTCATCTCATGAGCTTCCAGACCGGCCCGCCGCGCAAGATCGTCAGCACTCTCAAATGCAGCTTCCGATCGCGCTGCCACGATGCGCGCTGCCGAGGCCGAGGCCAACCCCGCGATCAGCCGCAATCCCAAGCGCACAGCCGGTAGGTGCGGAAGATCCTCCAGGGTGCAGTCGACATCACTGCTGAGAACATCCGGTGCACGCACCTCGACGCCGTGTGCCTTGGCGTCGCGTATCAGCTGCGACGGCGAATAGAACCCCATCGGCTGCGAGTTGATCAGCGCCGCAAGGAACTCCGCGGGATGGTGCCGCTTGATCCAGCAGCTCGCGTAGACCAGAAGCGCGAACGAGCCCGCGTGTGACTCCGGAAAGCCGTACTCCGAGAACCCGTGAATCTGTTTGAAGATCTGCTCGGCGAACGCCTTCTCATA
>NZ_JBFUFQ010000189.1:0-11526 GCF_056403355.1 Rhizobacter sp. P2_H3
GTGCTGGACACCAGCGGCAGCATGGAGCGCGACGGCCGCCAGCAGCAGCTGATCCAGGCGCTCGACTACATCGCCGGCGTCGACCGCTCGCTGACCGGGCGCATCGCGCGGCTGACGAACCGCGAGCGGCTGTGGATGCAGCCGTTCTCGGACAACCCGTACGACCTGCAGCGCTTCGAGATCCCGGCCGGCGCCCCGGCCGCCCGCGGCGTGCAGGTGATCGAGGACAGCGAGGCCAAGCAGAAGGCGCTGGCGCAGGTGCGGGCCTTCGCGGCCGGCCTGAACATGCGCGGCGGCACCGCCTTGTTCGACGCGGTGCTGAAGTCGCTGAAGAACATGGCCGACGAGAAGCAGCGCAACCCCGGCTACCAGTATTCGGTGGTGGCGTTCACCGACGGCGAGAACAACAAGGGCCGCACGTTCGAGGAGTTCAGGCGCGACTATGAGCAGTTGCCCGAGGACGCCCGCTCGATCCCGGTCTTCATGGTGCTGTTCGGCGACGCCAACGAGAAGCAGCTGCGCGAACTGGTGAAGGTGACCGGCGGCCGGCTGTTCGATGCGCGCAAGACGCCGCTGTACGGCGTGTTCAAGGACATCCGTGCCTACCAGTAGCTCGCTCGGCAGCCGCCTGCTGGGCGTGCTCACGTCGGCGCCGAACTGGATCGGCCTCGCGCTCGCGAGCATCGCGCTGGTGTTGAAGGGGTTCGGCCTGCTCGGCAACGCCGCGTTGCCGGTGGCCGTGCTCGGCTACGCGGCCGGGTTCGTCGTCGGCGGGCTGTGGCTGGGTTTCCCGACGCTGTCGCGGCCCGGCTGGGAGGCCCTGCAGTTCAGCGACGACGGCGACACGCGCGAGGCGATGGAGCGTGCCCTGCAGGGCGTGCGCGGGCTGACCCAGTACAACCCCGACGACCGCCTGCCCGCCAGCCTGCAGACGCGCGTGCTGGAKCTGTGCAAGGCGCTGGACGCGCTGCGCCGGCAGTGGGAGCGCTCGCGCGGCCACCTGTCGCTGGACGACGGCTTCGACGCGCGCCGCATCGCGATCGTCCACCTGCCGGAGGCGCTGAACGCCTACCTGTCGATCCCGCCGTCGTATGCCCGCACCCGCACGCTGTCGAACGGCAAGACCGCGCTCGACACCTTCGCGCAGACCCTGGCGCAGCTGGAGGCGAACGTGGCGCAGCTCGCGGACGACCTGGCGGCACAGGACGCCCAGGCCTTCCTCGCGCATTCGCAGATGCTGTCGCGCGAGCTCAGGCCGCCACCAGCACCGTCCGGCGAACCCGCCGCACATTGAAGGCGCTGGCGATCAGCACGCCCTGCACCACCGCGATGCCCAGCCAGACCTGCGCCGGACGGTGCCAGTCCATCAGCGTGCCGAACAGCAGCGGCGCGATCGCCTGGCCGATGTCCAGGCCCGAATAGACGACGCCGTAGACGCGGCCGGTCGCGTTGTCGGGCGCCGAGCGCTTGACGATCAGGTCGCGCGACGGCCCGGCGATGCCGGCCGCGAAGCCCATCGCCCCGAACAGCACCGGCACCGCCAGCGCCGGGATCTCGGCGAAGCCCACCACCAGCGCGATCGCCGCGGCCACGCCGAAGCCGGCACCGACGATGCGCTCGCAGCGCGCCGGGTCGGTCACGAGGAAGCCGCCGACCACCATGCCGCCGGCGCTGCACACCATGTAGACCGTCAGGCAGACGGCCGCCAGCTGCGTCGGCACCTCGTGCAGCAGGCGCRCCGCCTCGGGCGCGAAGGCCTGCACGCCGCTCAGCGCCATCGCATAGAAAAAGAAGAACGCGAAGCACATCCAGACCGCCGGGATCGACAGGAAATCGAGGCTGCCGCCGGCCGCCGCTTTCGCCGCGGCGGCCTTGGGCGAGGCCGCGATGTCGTCGAGCGCCAGCTTCTCGCGGTTGAACCACAGCACGATCAGCACCGCGAACGCCAGCACGCCGGCGCAGGCCAGCGCGACGCGCCACGAGTACGCGAGCGTCAGCGGCACCAGCATCGCCGGCGCCAGCGCCCAGCCCAGGCTGCCGGTGATGCCGTGCACGCTGAACGCGTGGCCGAGGCGCGACGGGTGCACCTTGCGGTTCAGCAGCGTGAAATCGACCGGGTGGAACACGCCGTTGCCGATGYCGGCCAGCACCGAGAACGCCGCCAGCATCCACCAGCTGGTGCTGATCGAGAAGCCGAAGGCCGCCAGCCCCAGCAGCGCCAGGCCCGCGAACAGGATCGGCCGCGGGCCGAAGCGGTCGACGATGAAGCCCGACAGCGCCTGCGTGATGCACGAGACGACGAAGAAGATCGACATCAGCAGCCCGAGCTCGGCATAGCCGACGTTGAATGCATCCTTCAGCCRCGGGAACAGTGGCGCCAGCAGCAGCTGGCTGAAGTGACTGATGCTGTGCGCCAAGCCGACCAGGCCGATGACGGTGGCGTCCTTGCGCAAGGCGGGTGCCGGGGCGGCCAGGGTGTTCATGCAGGAGTTCGGCAGGTGGAATCGAGCCCCGATGGTAGGCAGTGACGAGGCGGCCGGATTGCGATAGCCTGTCAATCCTTGTCGAGATCCTGCCAACCATGAGCACACCACCATGAGCACKCCACCGATAGGCCCGCTCACCCCCCACCTGTACATGCCGACGCCGCAGCGGCCGCTGCGCGCGAAGCAGCACCACCTGGGCACCGACACCCGCGTCGTGCCGCACGACCACCCGTGGGCGCAGGTCGCGCTGTCGTCCACCGGCGTCGTGCGGCTGACGATGGAGCATGGCACCTACCTCGTGCCGCCGTCACGCGCGCTGTGGATCCCGGCTGGCATGGAGCACGCCGTCAGCGTCGTCGAGGATGCCGACCTGCGCACGCTGTACCTGCTGCAGCCGCGCGGGCGCAGCGGCCCGGGTGTCGCGCCGGGCGAGCAGGCGCCGTGGCGGCAGTGCCGGGTGCTCGAGGTGTCGGAGCTGCTGCGCGCGCTGGTGCTCGAGATGAACGTGCAGCCCGACGGCGGCGGCCCGCCGCTCGGCGCCGGCGAACTGCAGCGCGAGCAGCGGCTCTCCGCGCTGATCCTCGACGAGCTGCGCCGGGCCCGCCCGGTGCGCCTGGGCGTGGACCTGCCGGCCGACAAGCGGCTGCGCACGCTGTGCGAGGCGGTGCTCGACGATCCGACACGCCACGCCACGCTCGACGGCTGGGCCAGGGACACCGGCGCGAGCCCGCGCACCGTCGCGCGCCTGTTCCGCCAGCAGCTCGGCACCACCTTCGTCCAGTGGCGCCAGCAGGTGCTGCTGGCCAAGGCCTTGTCGATGGCGGCGCGCAAGCAGCCGATGGGCGTGATCGCGGCCGAGCTGGGCTATGCGAGCGCGAGCGCGTTCAGCGCGATGGTGCGGCGCTCGGTGGGGGCGCCGCCGAGCCGTTTCTTCAGCTGAAACGGGCCGAGCGCCGGGCCGCCCCAGGCCGGCCCGCATCCCCTCGGGGGATCGGTCGATGTACTCATCGACAGAGGGGCCGTCATTCACCTCCCCCCGCAAGGGGGTAGCCAAGTTGGGGATGTCCGGACGCGAACATCCCCCTAGACTGGGCCGGACTCAACTGCCGGGAGCACCCATGTTGTCATCGCTGTTCGGAGACCTGCGCGGCGACCAACCCGAGGATCGCCAGCCCGGCTTCGCCGCCACCTCCCTCATGGAGAGCGTCGCCACCGAGGTGAACGACCAGGGCCAGATGGTCGATCGCCACCTGCGCGACCTGGTCGTCACCGGCTCGGCGGCACAGGCGATCCGCGAGCATTTCGCGGCCACCCGCGCCGACCTCGAAACCGCCACCCGCCACATCGCGCTGCACGACCCCACCGGCGTGTGGGCCGGCGCGGTCGTGAAGGCGCTGTCGGATGCGAGCGGTCGGCCGATCGAGCGGCTGCACCTGCGCGAGCACACCACGCTGCGCACGCTCGCGATGATCGAGCGCACCACGCTCGAACGCCGCGACGAAGGCCTGCTGCGCATCTACCACGCCGACGTGCGCGCACCCGGCCCCGACAACGCGGCGATCCCGATCGCGCTGATGGAGCGCAGCCACATGACCGCGGTGATCGTCGGCGCGATGCAGCCGCATGCGGTCGACGGCATGCTCAACACCCTGTACGCCGCGGTGAACCAGCCCGGCTGGCGCTGCCCGACGCTGCTCTTCATGCTGCCGCCGAGCGGCGTGTGGATCGCCAACAAGATCGGCATGATCCAGTGGCCGCAGCGGCTCAAGGTGCAGGTGCTCAACGAATCGCTGTCGAGCGCGTCGGCGGTGTGGAATGCACTGCTGGGCCAGTGGAACCGCGTGAAGACCGAGCCGGTGTGGGGGCCGCCGCCGGTGGCCGCGATCGCCTCGGTGCAAGGGCCGGACGGCTTCCCGATCAAGGTGGCCGACCTCGACGCCGCAGCCGCCTCGGCCTCCGCATCGCCCGGCACCGCCATCAAGAGCAGTGCCGTCACGAAGGCCCCGGTGCGCGCGGTGCTCGATCCGCAGCGCGCCGCCCATGCCCTCGACAGCATGCTGCAGGTCGACGGCCTGATGGGCTGCGCCGTCGTCGACACCGCGACCGGACTGGTCGTCACGCACAAGGTGCGCGAGGAGCACCCGGTCGACATCGAGCTGGCCGCCGCCGCCTGCACCCAGGTGCTGCGCGTGCACGACCGCCATGCGCGCGACATGGGGCTGGCCGACGCGGTGCAGGAGATCATGACCAGCACGCCGACGCGCCACCACCTGATCCGCTCGCTGTCGCGGCACAGCGGGCTGTTCCTGTTCGCGCTGCTCGACAAGCAGCGCAGCAACCTGGCGCTGGCGCGCTACAAGCTGATGGAGGCGGAACAAAGCCTGTCCTGAGAAGGGTTGCGAAGCTTGGATACCATGCCGGGATCGCAGCACGTCTGCGGATGCAGCCACTGGACATGAGCCAAGAAGTTCTCTTCGACTACCCCCTGCAGGACAGCGCCGGCGCCACCTGCACCGCGCACGCCTGGGCCAAGGTGCCCGAGCCGCTGACGCCGGCCGGCCGCGCCGACCACAAGGCGCGCGCGAAGGCCCTGCTCGCGAAGCACGACGCGGTGCTGGTCGCCCACTACTACGTCGACGGCGACCTGCAGGACTTGGCGCTCGAGACCGGCGGCCTGGTCGCCGATTCGCTCGAGATGGCGCGCTTCGGCCGCGACCACCCGAGCAAGACGCTGGTCGTCGCCGGCGTGCGCTTCATGGGCGAGACCGCGAAGATCCTGAGCCCCGACAAGCGCGTGCTGATGCCCGACCTCGACGCGACCTGCTCGCTCGACCTCGGCTGCCCGCCCGACGATTTCGCGCGCTTCTGCGACGCCCACCCCGACCGCAAGGTCGTCGTCTACGCCAACACCAGCGCCGCCGTGAAGGCGCGCGCCGACTGGATGGTCACCAGCTCCTGCGCGCTCGCGATCGTGCGGCACCTGAAAGACCGCGGCGAGAAGGTGCTGTGGGCGCCCGACCGCCACCTCGGCCGCTACATCCAGGAAGAAACCGGCGCCGACATGCTGATGTGGAACGGCGCCTGCATCGTGCACGACGAGTTCAAGGGCCTGGAGCTCGACCTGCTGAAGGCCGAGCACCCCGGTGCGAAGGTGCTGGTGCACCCGGAGTCGCCGAAATCGGTGGTCGCGCAGGCCGACATGATCGGCTCCACCTCGCAGCTGCTGAACGCGGTGCTGCAGATGGACGCGAAGACCTTCATCATCGCCACCGACAACGGCATCCTGCACCGCATGCGCCAGCTCGCGCCCGGCAAGACGCTGATCGAGGCGCCCACCGCCGGCAGCAGCGCCACCTGCAAGAGCTGCGCGCACTGCCCGTGGATGGCGATGAACGCGCTGCAGGGCGTCGTCGCCTGCCTGGAGCACGGCAGCGGCGAGATCCACGTCGACGAGCCGGTTCGCAGCCAGGCGCTGGGCTGCATCGACCGCATGCTCGATTTCGTGAAGGCCAACCCGTCGAGCACGCAGAAGCTCGGCCTGGTCAGGAACATCGGTGCCGCATGACGATCGCCTTCGAGTTCGACGAAACGCTGGAACAGGCCCGCACGCGCAACATCCGCGATGCGCTGGCCGAAGACATCGGCCGCGGCGACTGGACAGCGCAGCTCGTGCCGGCCGGGCGCCGCGTGCGCGCCCGCGTGCTGGTGCGTGAAGACGCGGTGCTGTGCGGCCGCGACTGGTTCGACGGCTGCGTGCATGCACTCGATCCGCAGGCCGCGATCGACTGGCATGTCGACGAGGGCGCGCGCATGGCGCCCGACACGCTGGTCTGCCACATCGAGGCCGATGCGCGCGCGCTGCTGTCGGCCGAGCGGCCGGCGCTGAACTTCCTGCAGCTGCTGTCGGCCACCGCGTCGGTCACGCGCCGCCATGTCGACGCGATCGCCGGCGCGTCGCCGAACCCGCGCGGCTGCGCGATCCTCGACACCCGCAAGACGCTGCCCGGGCTGCGGCTGGCGCAGAAGTACGCGGTGCGCATCGGCGGCGGGCAGAACCAGCGGCTCGCGCTGTGGCACGGCATCCTGATCAAGGAGAACCACATCGCCGCGGCCGGCGGCGTGGCCGCCGCGCTGCGCAATGCACAGGCGCTGCAGTCGGGCGTCGACATCCAGATCGAGGTCGAAGGCCTCGCCCAGTTGCGCGAGGCGCTGGAGGCCGGCGCCACCAGCGTGCTGCTCGACAACTTCGACGAGCCGCTGATGCGCGAAGCAGTGGCCGTGACGGGCGGGCGCGCGCTGCTCGAGGTCTCGGGCAACGTGCAGCTCGACCAGGTGCGGCGCATCGCCGAGACCGGCGTCGACCGCATCTCGATCGGCCGTCTGACAAAGGACGTGCGGGCGACCGACTACTCGATGCGGGTGCTGGAGCGGATCTGACTCTGCAACTGAGCGGACTTTTGCCGCACTCTCGGGATGGTCGCCGCGGCCCGCACTGACTACAGTCGACGGGACATCCTGACCGAACGGCGGACCCCATGAGCGCAGACTTCGACACGATCTTCAACTACAACGAGCGCGCCGTCTTCGAGGCGGTGGCCGCGGCCGCCACCCAGCACCCGCACCTGAGCGGCAGCGAGCTGCTCGCCGACATCGCCTGCGTCGCGCTGAACCGGCTGCCGCCGCGCTACATCCGGCATGCGGTCGATTTCTCGTTCTACCTGAGCGAGAAGGAGCGCCACGCGATCGAGGTGGCGATCACCGAGGCGGTCGACTTCGCGTTCCAGTTCGTCTTGGCGCGAACCGCGATGAAGGCCAGAAACTAAGCTTTGCTGGTCGCCGGCCTCACCAGGATGGTGGGGAAGCTCACCGGCAGCGTGCGCGGGAAATCGCGGCTGAAATGCAGCCCGCGGCTCTCGTGCCGCATCAGTGCCGAGCGCACGATCAGCTCGGCGCAATCGACCAGGTTGCGCAGCTCCAGCAGGTCGCGCGTGACGCGGAAGTTCGCGTAGTAGTCGTCGATCTCGCTGCGCAGCAGGTCGATGCGATGCAGCGCCCGCTCCAGCCGCTTCGTGGTGCGCACGATGCCGACGTAGTTCCACATCAGCAGGCGCAGCTCGTCCCAGTTGTGCGCGATCACCACCTGCTCGTCGGCATTCTCGACCTGGCTCTCGTCCCAGTCCGGCAGTTCGGGCTGCTCGCTCGGCGCGTGCTCGAGGATGTGGTCGGCGCAGGTCTTGCCGAGCACCACGCATTCCAGCAGCGAGTTGCTGGCCAGCCGGTTCGCGCCGTGCAGCCCGGTGTAGGTCGTCTCGCCGACCGCGTACAGCCCCGGCAGGTCGCTGCGCCCGTGCAGGTCGGAGACGACGCCGCCGCAGGTGTAGTGCGCCGCCGGCACCACGGGAATCGGCTGCGTCGTGATGTCGATGCCGAGCTTCAGGCAGCGCGCGTAGATCGTCGGGAAGTGTTCCTTCAGGAACGCCGCGCCCAGGTGCGTCGCGTCGAGCAGCACGTAGTCGACGCCATGCTTCTTCATCTCGAAGTCGATCGCGCGGGCCACGATGTCGCGCGGCGCCAGCTCGCCGCGCGGGTCGTGCGCCTGCATGAAGCGCGTGCCGTCGGGCAGCAGCAGGTGGCCGCCCTCGCCGCGCAGCGCCTCGGTGATCAGGAAGCTGCGCTCCTGCGGGTGGTACAGGCAGGTCGGGTGGAACTGGATGAACTCCATGTTGCCGACGCGGCAGCCGGCCCGCCACGCCATCGCGATGCCATCGCCGGTGGAGGTGTCGGGGTTGGTCGTGTAGCGGTACACCTTGCCGGCGCCGCCGGTGGCCATCACGACCGCCGACGCCGCCAGTGTCTCGACGCGCTGGCGGTCGATGTCGAGCGCGTAGATGCCGTAGCAGCGCGGCAGCTCGTCGCGCTTCAGGTGGCGCGAGGTGATCAGGTCGACCGCCATCCAGCGCTCGAGCATCCGGATGTTCGGGTGGCGCTTCACCTCGGCGAGCAGCACGTCGTGGATCGCCTTGCCGGTGGCATCGGCGGCATGCGCGATGCGGCGCACCGCGTGGCCGCCTTCGCGCGTCAGGTGCAGGCCGAGCGGGCCCTCGGGATCGGGCGAGAACGGCACGCCGCGCTCGACCAGCCATTCGATCGCCTGCGCGCTGTGCTGCGCGATGAAGCGCGCGGTGTGCTCGTCGACCAGGCCGGCGCCGGCGTCCTGCGTGTCRCGCACATGGGAATCGATGCTGTCGTCGGTGCCGAGCACGCCGACGATGCCGCCCTGCGCCCAGGCGGTCGCGGCCTCGTCGAGGTTGCGCTTGGCCAGCACGACCACCGGCCGGGTCTGCGCGATGTGCAGCGCGACGGTCAATCCCGCCAGGCCCGCGCCGACGATCACGACCGGCAGGGAGGAAACAGCTTCAGCGCGCGACGAGGCCATGAGGCGGACGCAGAGTGGGAGACGGGCGATTCTATCGGCGCCCCCCTGCACCCCTGGGCGCCCATGGCAAATGCGCGGCCGCGCGTCAAGCCCCAAGTCGGCGGAGAAAGGCGTGGTTTTTTGCGACCTTTGCCCCTGTCACATCCTGAAACAAGCTCCTACACTGCCCCGTCAGGTTCATCCCCAGCAGCAAGTCCCCATGTCGAGCATTCCCCCTTCTTCCACCGACGCTGCATTCGCGCAGGGCGACGCCGCCGACGGCTGGCAGGCCACGCGCGCGCAGACCGTGGTGGCCACCCAGATCCTCGGCGACGACGCGGACGACGTTCCCGAAGAACAGCGCGACATCGGCCGCCAGGTCAGCGCCGACCAGCGCGAGCTGTTCGTCTCGTGCGACCCGGCCGAGGCGATGCAGCAGCAGTTCGAGCTGCTGCACCCCGACTACATCGCGCTGCACGACGTGGGCACCGTGTCGTCGCGCAAGCTGCTGGCCGGCGTGGCCGCCGCCAGCAACCGCTCGCTGCAGAAGCTCGTGATCCGCCGCCAGGGTTACGGCACGCCGCTCGCGACGCTGGAGTTCCTCGATTTCCCCGGCACCGACGGCAGCCTGCTGCGGCTGTACACCACGCAGGCCGATGCCGACACCACGGCGCGGCTGGCGCTGGCCCGCGTGCTGATGGGCTACAGCCAGCTGGCGGTGCTGATGGTCGGCGCGCTGCCGGCGCACCTGCTCGAATCGACGCTGAAGCCGCTGCACGAGGCGATGGTGACCGGCCCGTGGTTCAACCGGCACATGCTGCTGCTGCCGCTGACGGCCACCACCGCCACGCTCGCGAGCTTCGGCACCGACATGGGCCGCGGCACCGGCGTGAACGTGCGCACGACGCCGCAGGTGACCCGCCCGGCCGACGCCTGGGGCTTCATCAGCGGCACCTGGAACAAGCTGCGCGAGCAAGGCGTGGGGAATCCGCGGCCGGCGGCGAAAGCCACGCAGGCCGCGCCCACGGCGATGCCGCCGATGGCGCCTCGCCCGGTCGGTTCATTCTCGAACTCCGTGCCCCCGCCGGTCGCGCCGACCCCGACGCTGCCGCTGGCCACACCGCCGGCGGTCGCCTATCCGACCTCGTATGCACCGATGCCGCCGACACCGCAGGCAGCGGTCGGCGCGCCCGCGTCGACGGCGATGCGGCCGATGCCGCCGACCCGGCCGATGGCGTCCACCCAGCCGGATTCACCGCTGCAGCGCTACGTGAACCAGTTGATCGAGCTGACCGGCATGGTCAGCTGCTGCGTGTTCGACATCGCGAGCGGCCAGGACCTGGTGCATGCCGGTGCGCGGCCCTCCCCCGACATCCTGGCCCACCACGGCGCGGCACTGATCGGCGCGATGACCGCGACCGCCCGCACGATGGGCCTCGGCCACGCGGTGCCCGAGGCGGCCATCACGCTCGGCTCGCACCACCTGCTGCTGCGCCCCGTGCCCAACCATCCCGGCGTGGCGCTGCATGCGGTGCTCGACAAGGCGCAGGCGAACCTGACGCTGGTCAGGCTGCAGGTCGGCCGGATGGACAACCTGCTGGACTGACCCGGTTCAGTGCACGACGCGCGAGAAGCTGAACTCCGAGCCGTTCACGTCCACCGGGATCACGTCCTTCGGCCCGAACCTGCCCTCGAGGATCAGCTTCGAGACCGGGTTCTCGATCTTCTGCTGGATCGCCCGCTTCAGCGGCCGCGCACCGAACACCGGATCGAAGCCGACCTGGGCCAGCGCCGCCAGTGCGGCCGGTGACACGTCGAGCTTCATCTCGAGCTTGTCCAGCCGCTGCTCCAGCACCTTCAGCTGGATCCTCGCGATCGCCTCGATGTTCTTCGCGTCCAGCGAATGGAACACCACCGTCTCGTCGATGCGGTTCAGGAACTCCGGGCGGAAATGCTGCTTCACCTCGGCCCACACCGCGTCGCGGATGGCCTCGGGGTCCTGCCCCGCCATCTGCATGATCTGGTGCGAGCCCAGGTTCGAGGTCATCACGATCACCGTGTTCTTGAAGTCSACCGTGCGGCCCTGCCCGTCGGTCAGCCGGCCGTCGTCGAGCACCTGSAGCAGCASGTYGAAGACMTCGGGGTGCGCCTTCTCCACTTCATCGAGCAGCAGCACGCTGTATGGCTTGCGGCGCACCGCCTCGGTCAGGTAGCCGCCCTCGTCGTAGCCCACATATCCGGGCGGCGCGCCGATCAGCCGGCTCACCGAATGCTTCTCCATGAACTCGCTCATGTCGACGCGGATCAGGTGGTCCTCGCTGTCGAACAGGAAGCCGGCGAGCGCCTTGCACAGCTCGGTCTTGCCGACACCGGTCGGCCCGAGGAACAGGAACGACCCCGTCGGCCGGTTCGGGTCGGACAGGCCGGCCCGCGAGCGGCGGATCGCATCGGCCACCGCGGTGATGGCTTCGTCCTGGCCGACCACGCGCTCATGCAGCTTGCCTTCCATCTGCAGCAGCTTCTCGCGCTCGCCCTGCATCAGCTTCGACACCGGGATGCCGGTCGCGCGCGCGACCACCTCGGCGATCTCCTCGGCACCGACCATCGTGCGCAGCAGCTGCGGGC
>NZ_JBFUFQ010000190.1:0-11139 GCF_056403355.1 Rhizobacter sp. P2_H3
GATCAGGCTCGGGTACACGCCCGGGGCCACCTCGTCGAACTGCATCGCTGTCTCCTTGATCCGCCAATCGCCCACGAAGGCCCGGCGGCAGCTGCAACGCGCGAAAGGTAGGCTACATTGATCCGCACCACAAGGGGTTGCGCATCGATCGCGTCGACACAGCGCCCGCCGTGGGCGATTGGCGCACATCGGAGTAGCAGTTGATGAATGCTCGCGAACCGCAGCTTCCCGACGACGACGACCCGGCCGGCGACCTCGCCGAGGCACCGTCCTCCACCACCACCGCCGCCGGTCCCAACAAGCGCGACCTGATCGCCGGCCTCGAGAAGGGCCTCGCGGTGATCGAGGCCTTCGACCAGGACCGGCCACGGCTCACGATCAGCGAGGTCGCCGCGCGCTGCAGCCTGACCCGCGCCGCCGCCCGCCGCTACCTGATCACGCTGGAGTACCTCGGCTACGTCAACAGCGACCGCAAGATGTACGCGCTGACGCCGAAGGTGCTGCGCATGGGCCAGAGCTACATGCACTCGGCGCGGCTGCCGCGCATCGTGCAGCCGGAGCTGCACAAGCTGGCCTACGCGCTGAAGGAGGCCTCGTCGGCCGGCGTGCTGGATGGCAACGACGTGATCTGCATCGCCGCCACCAGCGCCGGCCGCGTCGTGTCGTCGACGCTGCAGCCCGGCACGCGCGTGCCGGCGTACTGCACCGCGAACGGCCGCGTGCTGCTGAGCGCGCTGCCGCAGGCCGAGGTCGACGCGTGGATCGCCCGCCAGGCGCTGGAGCCGCTGACGCCCAACACCATCACGCTGCCGGAGCGGCTGCGCCTGGAGATCGCCCGCACCCGCTCGCAGGGCTATGCGACGGTGGACCAGGAGCTGGAGCTCGGGCTGCGCACGATCTCGGTGCCGCTGAAGAACCACCGCGGCGAGGTGCTCGCGGCGATGAACGTCAGCGTGCATGCGGCGCGCGTGACGATGGACCAGCTGGTCGAAGGCTCGCTGCCGGCCTTGCTTCACGCGCAGGCGAGCCTGCGCACGGTGCTGTGACAACGGCCCGCACACAAGTAGCCATCGTCGGCGGTGGGCCGGCGGGGCTGCTGCTGGGCCAGCGGCTGCACCAGGCCGGCATCGATGCGGTGATCCTCGAGCAGCGCAGCGCCGCCTACGTGCTGGGCCGCATCCGCGCCGGCGTGCTCGAGCAGGGCACGGTCGACCTGATGGACCAGCTCGGCATCGGCCAGCGCATGCATGCGCAGGGGCTGGTGCACGGCGGCTTCGCCCTCGGCTTTCGCAACACCCGCCAGCGCATCGACCTGCACCGGCTGACGCACGGCCGGCAGGTGATGGTCTACGGCCAGACCGAGCTGACGCGCGACCTGATGGATGCCCGCAGCGCCTGCGGCGCCGTCACCGAGTACGAGGCCGAGGACGTTGCGTTGCACGACTTCGACGGTGCGGCGCCGCGCGTCACCTGGCGCCGGCAAGGCGTCACGCACGAGCTGCAGTGCGATTTCATCGCCGGCTGCGACGGCTTCCACGGCGTGAGCCGCGCGAGCGTGCCGCCGGCCGCGCTGAAGGTGTTCGAGCGCAGCTACCCGTTCGGCTGGCTCGGCGTGCTGTCGGACACGCCACCGGTCTCGCACGAGCTGATCTACTCGAACCACGAGCGCGGCTTCGCGCTGTGCAGCATGCGATCGCTGACGCGCAGCCGCTACTACATCCAGTGCCCGGCGGACGACTCGGTCGCGCGCTGGAGCGACCAGGCGTTCTGGGACGAGCTGCGGCGCCGGCTCGACCCGGAATCGGCCGAGCGCATGGTCACCGGAGCGTCGATCGAGAAGAGCATCGCGCCGCTGCGCAGCTTCGTCGCCGAGCCGATGCGCTTCGGCCGGCTGTTCCTCGCCGGCGATGCGGCGCACATCGTGCCGCCGACCGGCGCGAAGGGCCTGAACCTCGCGGCCTCCGACGTGCAGTACCTGTCGCAGGCGCTGATCGAGCACTACCGGCAGCGCAGCGACGCCGGCATCGACCGCTACTCCGAACGCTGCCTGCGCCGCGTCTGGAACGCGGTGCGCTTCTCGTGGTGGTTCACGTCGCTGATGCACCGTTTCCCGGACGGCGGCGAGTTCGGCCAGAAGGTGCAGGAGGCCGAGATCGGCTACCTGCTGCACTCCGAGGCGGCGGCCACGGTGCTGGCCGAGAACTACGTCGGCCTGCCGCTCGAGCACTGAGCGGCGCGTCAGCGCACCGGGATGTGGATGTCGGTGATCAATTGCTCGGCCGGCACCTGGCTGGGGTCGTTCACGTAGTCCTCGAACGGCGCGGCGTCGCGCAGCTCGATGCCGGACGACGGCACCCAGTCGCGGTAGATCGCGCGCCAGGTCTGCCACAGCGTGTCGTACGGGCCGGTGTGGCGGAACACCGCCCAGCGGCCGGCGGGGATCGCCTGGCAGTCGATGCGGTCGACGGCCGAGAGATCGGGCACCGGGCCGCTGAACGCGACGGCCGCGATGAAGCGCGCCTCGGGGTCGTCGAAGCCCTTGATCTCGTCGGGACAGATCGCGAGGCACGCGGTCTGCCGCTCGCCGAGGCCGAGCGCCTGCACAGCGGGCAGCAGGCGGCCGAAGGCGCGTTGCGCGGCGGCACTCATGTCGTTGTCGATCGCGCCGCGTTCGGTGGCGCACAGCACCTGGCGTTCAGGCAGGTCGCGGAAGCTCGGTTCAAGCATGGTCTTTCTCCTGAGGGGACGGGGGGACGCCACCACCGGCAGCACCAGGCGCGGGTCCACCAGCGCCTGGCGCACCGCGCTCGGCGACAGCCCGCACTCGCGCCGCAGCGCGCGGGCGAAGCTGGTGCCGCCATCGAAGCCGCAATCGAGCGCGATCTTCCCGACCGGCGCGCTGCCGCCGCGCAGCGCCTCGACGGCGGCCGCGAGACGCATGCGCAGCACGTACTGCGCCGGCGTCATGCCGGTCATCGCGGAGAACACGCGGTGGAAGTGGAAGCGCGACATCGCGGCGATGTCGGCCAGCGTGCTCCCCTCCAGATCGGAGGACAGCTGCGCATGCACATGGGCGACGACGCGGTTGATGCGGCGGCGGTAGGAGAGCTCGGACTGGTGGCGCATGGACGAAGGTGATGGGCCGCGCCACTGTAGGGCGCAGGCCGCCGCCGCGCGCCACCGGGATTGCTCAGTTCAGCGCTGCGACACCGCGAGCCAGCGCTCGAGCTGCTGCGGCTCGGCAAGCAGCGCCGCGCTGTCGCTGCGGTGCACGATGCTGCCGCGGTCCAGCACCACCGCATGCTGCGTGATCGGCAGGATCATCCGCGGGTTCTGCTCGACGATGATGGCCGACAGCCCCTCGTCGCGCACCACGCGCGCGATCGAGCGCAGCAGCTCCTCCACGATGATCGGCGCCAGGCCCTCCAGCGGCTCGTCGAGCAGCAGCAGCTTCGGGTTCAGCACCAGCGCGCGCGCCACCGCCAGCATCTGCTGCTCCCCGCCGGACAGCTGGTGGCCCAGGTTGCCGCGCCGCTCCGCGAGCCGCGGGAACATCTCATAGGCGCGCGCGACGGTCCACGCCCCCGGGCGCGCGACCGCCGTCAGGTTCTCGTCGACCGTCAGCGACTTGAAGATGTTGCGCTCCTGCGGCACCCAGCCGATGCCGGCCGCGGCGCGCCGGTACGGGGCCGTCGCGCTGATGTCCTGCCCGGCCAGCACGATGCGGCCGGCATGGCGGCGCGTCACGCCGACCAGCGTATTCAGCAGCGTCGTCTTGCCGGTGCCGTTGCGGCCCAGCAGCGCGAGCGACTGCCCGGCCGCCAGTTCCAGGTCGACGCCCTGCACCACCACGGCCTCGCCGTAGCCGGAGCTCAGGCCCTCCACGCGCAGCAGCGGCTCAGCCATGGGCGACCTCCCCCTGGCCGAGGTACACCGCCTTCACGCGCGGGTCGTTCGCGATCGCCTGCACGTCGCCCTCGGCGAACAGCGCGCCGTTGACCAGCACCGACACGCGGCGCGCGAAGTTGAAGACCAGGTCCATGTCGTGCTCGATCAGCAGGATCGACACGTCGGCCGGCAGCGCGTTGATGGTGTCGAAGATCTCCTGCCGCTCGCCCTCGGGCACGCCGGCCACCGGCTCGTCGAGCAGCAGCACGCGCGGCCGGCACGCGAGCGCGGTCGCGATTTCCAGCAGCCGGCGCTTGCCGTAGGGCAGCACTGCCACCTTGCGGTCCATCACGTCGTCGAGGCGGAACTGCTTCAGCAGCGTCTCGCAGGCCTCGGCCACGCCATCGGCCCGGCCGAGCGGCTGCCACCAGCGCGAAGCGGCCCCGCGCTCGGCCGTCACCGCGAGCGCCAGCGACTGCAGCGGCGTCAGCTCGCTCCACAGCTGGTTGATCTGGAAGGTGCGCACCAGCCCGCGCTTCACGCGCTGGTGCGGCGCGAGGCGGGTGATGTCCTGGCCGTCGAGCAGGATCGTGCCGGCGCTCGGCGCGAGCACGCCGGTCAGCAGGTTGATCAGCGTCGTCTTGCCGGCACCGTTCGGGCCGATCAGCGCGTGGCGCGCGCCGGTCTCGATCGTCAGCGACACGTCCTGCGTCGCAGCGATGCCGCCGAAGCGCTTGACGAGGCCGCGGGTTTCCAGCGCGATGGTCATGGCTTGCGGCCCCACCAGGTCCACGGGCGGATGAAGCGGTCGCGGCCCACGAGCATCAGCACCACGAGGAACAGCCCGAGCCAGAACAGCCAGTACTGCGGCGTCCAGGCCGACACCAGGTCGTGCAGCAGCTTGAACGCGATCGCGCCGAACAGCCCGCCGTACAGGTAGCCGGTGCCGCCGATCACGAGCACCAGCAGCACGTCGGCGCTGCGGTGGAAATCCAGCACGTCGAGCGACGCGAAGCCGCTGGTCTGCGCGAGCAGCGCGCCCGCCGCGCCGGCGAGCCCGGCCGCGAGGGTGTACACCGCCGCGAGCCGCGCCGGCACCGACAGCCCGACGCTGGTGGCGCGCAGCCGGTTGTCGCGCAAGGCCTTCAGCGAGACGCCGAACGGCGAGTGCACGACGCGCCGCGCGAACAGCAGCGCGAGCACCAGCACCGCGAGGCTGTAGGCGTACGCGGTGCGGCCGTACAGGTCGAACTCGAATCGCCCGAGCAACGGCCCCATCACGACGCCCTGCAGCCCGTCGGTGCCGCCGGTCAGCCAGTCCAGCTTGTTCGCCAGCTCGTAGAGCACCGACGCGACGCCGAGCGTCACCATCAGCCGCGTCAGGTCGGAGCCGCGCAGGATCAGCAGGCTGCCGAGCGCGCCGAGCAGCGCCGACGCCGCGATCGCCACCGCCAGCCCGACCAGCGGATCGGGCATCACGTGCTTCGCGAACAGCGCCGCCACATAGGCACCGAAGCCGAAGAACGCCGCATGGCCGAGCGACACGATGCCGGCGTAGCCCAGCACCAGGTCGAGCGACATCGCGAACAGCCCGAGGATCGCGATCTCGTTGAGCAGCAGCGCATGCTCGCCGGCGAACACGCAGGAGCCGAGCGCGACCAGCCCGAGCGCGAACTCCCACCAGCGCCAGGCCGAAGCGGCGGACAGCGAATCCCGGACGCTCATCGGCTGGCACTCCGCCCGAACAACCCCTGCGGGCGCAGCGTCAGGATCACGATCATCAGCGTGTAGACGATGAAGGCGCCGAGCTTGGGCACGTAGTACTTGCCGAACACGTCGGCGATGCCGAGCAGCAGCGCGGCCAGCAACGGACCGGTGATGGTGGTGGTGCCGCCGACCGAGACGACGATCAGGAAATAGATCATGAACTTGAGCGGGAAGCTCGGATCCAGCCCGAACACCTCGGCACCGAGCGCACCGCCCAGGCCGGCCAGCCCCGAGCCGACCGCGAAGGTCAGCAGGAACACCTGGCTGGTGTTGATGCCCAGGCCCTGCGCGACGCGCGGGTCGTCGACCGCGGCGCGCAGCCGGCTGCCGAAGCGGGTGCGCGTCAGCACCGCCTGCAGCGCGATCGTCAGCAGCGCGCACAGCACGATGATGAACAGCCGGTACTTGCCGATGCCGACCGCGGCGAAGTCGAAGCGGCCCTGCAGCCACGGCGGCACCTGGATCATCTGCTGCTGCGAGCCGATCAGCCAGTCGACCGCCGTCACCGCCATGAACACCAGGCCGATCGAGAACAGCACCTGGTCGAGGTGCGGCTTCGCGTACATCGGCCGGTACAGCGTGCGTTCGAGCAGCGCGCCGGCCAGCGCGGTGAGGATGAAGGCGGCCGGCAGCGTCGCGAGGAAGGGCACGCCGAGCCGGTTCATCAGCAGCACGGTGACGTAGCCGCCGGCCATCGCGAACGCGCCATGCGCCAGGTTGACGAAATTCATCAACCCGAGCGTGACCGCCAGCCCGACGGCCAGCACGAACAGCAGCATGCCGTAGGCGATGCCGTCGAACAGCAGCGTCAGCATGCCTACTTCGTCTTGCCCGGGTCCTTCACGGCCTTCTGCACGTCGAACTCCTCGTTGAAGAGCTGGCCGTTCACGCGCGCGACGCGGCGGATGTAGACGTCCTGCACGATGTCGCGCGTCTGCGCGTCAATCAGCACCGGGCCGCGCGGGCTCTCGAACACCTGGCCCTTCATTGCGGCCAGCAGCGCATCGCCGCCGCCCGCACCCTTGGTGGCCTCGAGCGCCTTCGTGATCACGCGCATGCCGTCGTAGCCGGCCACCGCCATGAAGTTCGGGCGGAACTTGTTGGCCGCCTGGAAGGCCTCGACGAACTTCTTGTTGACCGCCGACGGGTGCGAGGCCGAGTAGTGGTGCGAGCTGACGATGTTCAGCGCGACGTCGCCCATGTCGTTGAGCTGGTCGTCATCGGTCACGTCGCCGGTGCAGATCAGGCGGATGCCCGACTTGTCGAGCCCGCGCTCGGCGAACTGCTTCATGAAGGCCGCGCCCTGGCCGGACGGCAGGAACACGAACACCGCATCGGGGCTCAGGTCGCGCACCTTCTGCAGGAAGGGCGCGAAATCGGGGTTGCGCAGCGGCGAGCGGATCTCGCCGATGACCTCGCCGCCGTTCAGCTTGAAGCGGTCCTTGAAGGTCTTCTCGGCGTCGATGCCGGGCGCGTAGTCGGCCACCAGCGTCACCGCGCGCTTGATCTGGTTCTTGCCCGCCCACTCGGCAATGCCCAGCGTCACCTGCGGCAGCGTGAAGCTGGTGCGCACGATGTAGGGCGACTGCTCGGTGACGATCGACGTGGCCGCGGCGGTCACGACCATCGGCGTCTTGCTCTGCGTCGCGATCGGCGCGGTCGCGAGGGCCAGCGGCGTCAGCCCGAAGCCGGCCAGCACGTCGACCTTGTCGCTGACCACCAGCTCCTGCGCGATGCGGCGCGTCGCGTCGGCCACGCCGGCATCGTCCTTGATGATCAGCTCGATCTTGCGGCCGGCGACCGTCGCGCCGTTCTGCGCCAGGTAGAGCTTCGCGGCCGCTTCGATCTGCCGGCCGGTCGACGCCGATTGCCCGGTCATCGGGAGGATGAAGCCGATCTTGAACGGCTTGGCCTGCGCGAAGGCGGTCGATTGGAAAGCCAGGGGCAGGCTCGAGGCCAGCCCCGCCGCAGCGAGGTGCCGCAGGGCGGTGCGCTTGTGCATGCGTTTGTCTCCGTTGGGAAGGCGGTGGATGATGCAGCGAATCCGGGGCCGGATGCTAGCATCCTGGTTCGCATACAGCACCCGTGTTCTATATAAGAACATTGCAGCAGAAACGGGGGCATCGCGCATCGCGGTGAACCCTCACAGGAGACCTTCATGACCTCGCGTTCCGCCGCTCCTTTTCGTGCCGACCACGTCGGCAGTTTCCTGCGCCCGAAGTACCTCCTCGAAGCCCGTGAGCGCTTCCGGTTGAAGGAGATCAGCGCGGCCGAACTGCGCGCGGTGGAGGACCGGGCGATCACCGAGATCGTGCGCTTCCAGGAAGACGTGGGCCTGCAGAGCATCACCGACGGCGAGTTCCGGCGCACCTACTTCCACATCGATTTCCTGGAACAGCTGGGCGGCGTGAAGACCGACATCCCGGTGCTGGTGAAGAAGCCCGACGGCAGCGAGGAGCTCGCCCCGCCGGTGATGCGCGTGATCGACAAGGTTCGCCACGTGAAGGACATCCAGCGCGCCGACTTCGAGTACCTGAAGTCGCAGACGCGGCGCACGCCGAAGGTGACGATCCCGTCGCCGACGATGCTGCACTTCCGCGGCGGGCGCGCCGGCATCAGCCGCGAGCACTACCCGGACCTGGAGCCGTTCTACCAGGACGTGGCGAACGCTTACGGCGACGAACTGCGCTCGCTGGCCGCGGCCGGCGCGACCTATGTGCAGATGGACGACACCAACCTCGCCTACCTGTGCGACGACAAGATGCGCGAGGCGGCCCGCCAGCGCGGCGACGACCCCGACGAGCTGCCGCACCGCTACGCCGGTTTCATCAACCGCGTGGTGGCGCAGAAGCCGGCCGGCATGACGCTCGCAGTGCACCTGTGCCGCGGCAATTTCAAGAGCACCTGGGCGGCGCAGGGCGGCTACGAGCCGGTGGCGCAGGCGCTGCTGTCGGAGATGGACGTCGATGCGTACTTTCTCGAGTACGACGACGCGCGCAGCGGCGATTTCAGGCCGCTGCGCTTCCTGCCGAAGGGCAAGACGGTGGTGCTGGGCCTGGTCACGACCAAGCTCGGCGAGCTGGAGTCGAAAGACGACCTGAAGCGCCGCATCGACGAGGCCGCGAAGTACGTGCCGCTGGAGCAGCTGTGCCTGTCGCCGCAGTGCGGCTTCAGCAGCACGGTGCACGGCAACGACATCGCGGTGGAGGCGCAGCGGGCGAAGCTCAGGCTCGTCGTCGAGACCGCGCAGGAGGTGTGGGGCTGAGCCCTAGCGCTTGCGCGCGAGAGTGAGCCCGTCGCCGATCGGCAGCATCGACACATCCACCCGCTCGTCGCGATGCAGCTTCTCGTTGAGCGCCTGCAGCGCCGCAGTGTCGGTGCCGGCCGCGGCCGGGTGCGCGACCTCGCCGCTCCACAGCACGTTGTCGATCGCGATCAGCCCGCCCGGGCGCAGCAGCTGCAGGCAGCGCTCGACATACGCGTCATAGCCGCGCTTGTCGGCATCGATGAACGCGAAGTCGTAGTGCCCGGCCTCGCCCGCCGCGAGGCGTGCATCGAGCGTCAGCAACGCCGGCGCGATCTGCAGGTCGATCTTGTGCGCGACGCCCGCCTGCTGCCAGAACGGCCGGCCGACGCGGGTGTAGTCGTCGTTGATATCGCAGGCGAGCAGCCGGCCGTCATCGGGCAGCGCGAGCGCCACCGTCAGCGCGCTGTAGCCGGTGAACACGCCGACCTCGATCGTGCGGCGCGCGCCGATCAATCGCACCAGCAGCGACATGAACTGCCCCTGCTCGGGCGAGATCTGCATGCCCGCATGCGGATGCCGCCGCGTTGCCTCGCGCAGCGCCGCCTGCGCCGGGTGCTCGCGCACCGAGTGGGCGATGAGGTAGTCGAGCAGGTGGTCGTCGAGCGGCAAGGTTCTGTTGGACATGGTGGCTCCCTTCAGTCGCCGAGGTTCTCGTGGTGCGCGATGACACCGCGCTTCCAGTACGCGGCCGCGCGGATCGCGTGGCGGTCGTGGCCCTTCTCGTCGACCAGCACGCGGCGCAGCGCCGCCATCACCGCGGCCTCGCCGGCGCACCAGGCGTAGCCGTCGCCGGGCGGCAGCGTGAGCGCCCGGGCCGCGGCGAGCAGCGCATCGTCGCTGTCGACATGCTGCACCTGCAGCGCGGCGGCACTCGCCAGCGGCCGGCGGTCGGCCGCATCGAGCTGCAGCAGCACGATCGCGCGCGTGCCGGCCGGCAGCTCCTCGAGCCGGCGCTCGATCGCCGGCAGCGCGCTCGCGTCACCGATCAGCAGGTGCCAGTCGTAGTCGAGCGGGATGATGAACGAGCCGCGCGGGCCGGCCACGGTCAGCGCGTCGCCGGGCTGCGCACGCGCCGCCCAGTCGGACGCCGGGCCGTCGTCGTGCAGCGCGAAATCCAGCGTCAGCTCGCCCGCCGCGGCATCGTGGCGGCGCGGCGTGTAGTCGCGGCGCACCGGCTCGGCCGCACCGGTGTCGATGAAGAGCTTCACATGGTCGTCGAACGATGCGCTGACGAAACCCGCCATCGGCTCGCCGGCCACCACGATGCGCCGGAAGCCGGGGCTGGTGGCCTCGACGCGCACGACGCGCAGCTCGCGCCGCCTGATCTCATGCTGGACGCGCTGCACGCGCCGGGTGGATGTTTCTGCCGTCATGGGCCCGCTTTCGAAATGGTTGACAATATCCCCCATCATGGGCAAACAAGATGACAATGTCAACCATCAGGGCAAAGCAGCGCCCCGTGTGGAAGACGACGTGCTGGAGCTGATCCACACGGTGATGCACCAGTACCGCGGGCAGCAGTACCAGGTGCTGCGCGACGGGCCGCACGACATCACGCACATGGAGAGCAAGGTGCTCGGCTACTTCGGCCGCCACCCCGGCGCGACGCAGAGCGAGCTGTCGCAGCACAGCGGGCGCGACAAGGCACAGCTCGCACGGCTGATCAAGGGCCTGCGCGAGCGCGGCCTGCTCGACGCGCAGGCCGACGAGGCGGATCGGCGCAGCGTCGCGCTGTCGCTGACGCCCGACGGCCAGGCGGTGCTGCGCACGCTGCAGCAGCAGGCGCGCAAGCTGAATGCACGGGCCGTGTCGGGGTTCAGCGCGACCGAGCAGCGGCAGCTGCTGGCGCTGCTGCAGCGGGTGACGGACAACCTCGACGCGCCGGACTGACCCCGACACGGTATCGCTGTGCGCACCCGGCGGTGGCAAGCCGCGGCACTCGCTGCACCTGCCAGCGCCGGACGGCTCGGTGCATCGCTACCATCGCGCCACATCCCGGAGGAGCCATGGACCTGCACGACGAACCACCCGCGCTCTCGCAGCGCCTGCCGCAAGGCATTGCGGTGCTGGCCGCCGCGCTCGGCGGGCTGGGCCTGATCTTCTGGATCGCCGCCAACTGGGACACGCTGGGCCGCACCGGCCGCTTCGCGTTGCTGCAAGGCAGCGTCGTGGTGATG
>NZ_JBFUFQ010000191.1:0-11117 GCF_056403355.1 Rhizobacter sp. P2_H3
CCCTGCTGCTGGTGTCGCGCCGCGACGGCGGCCTGCGCCTGCCGGCGGCGCAGCCCGGCGACGCCGACCCGCTGCGCCTGCCCGATGGCCTGTCGGAAGCCGTGCATCAAGGCGCCACGCTGCGCAGCTACACCGCCAGCAGCCCGCACTGGACCGTGACGCTGCTCGACGACGACGTGCAGCGCACGCGCTGGGCCGCACTCGAGGTTGGCGTCGAGCTGCTGGGCTACCTGGCGCTGACGCTGCCGGTCATCCTGCTGCCGGTGTGGCTGGCGCTGCGCGCGGCACTGGCGCCGCTGCACAGCCTGTCGGACCAGGTGGCCGTGCGCGCGCCCGCCGACATGAGCCCCATCGTGCTGCCCAAGGGCTACCGCGAGCTGCTGCCGCTGCAGACGGCGTTGAACCGGCTCTTCGAACGCATGGCCGCCACCTTCGCCCGCGAGAAGGCCTTCGTGCACGACGCCGCGCACGAACTGCGCACCCCGCTGGCCGTCATCAGCACGCAGGCCCATGTGCTGCAGGCCAGCGAGGGCCGGGCGCGCCACGAGGCCGCGCACCGCCTGCAGGGCGCGGTGGAGCGCGCCTCGCACCTGGCCCACCAGCTGCTTCGCCTGGCCCAGGCCGACGCCACCGCGCTCGCGCCACGCGAACCGGTGGACGTGATGAACGTCGCGCGCGACACCCTGGCCGGCATGACCGAGGTAGCGACCGGGCTCGGCAGCGAGCTGTCGCTGAGCGGCCCCGACAACGCCGTGCTGGCCACCGACCCGCGTGCATTGCGCTCGATGCTGGGCAACCTGGTGGACAACGCGCTGCGCTACGGCGGGCGCGGCGTGCTGGTGGACGTGAGCATCGACGTGCAGCCTGCGCGCTGGCAGCTGCGCGTGGTCGACAACGGCCCGGGCATTGCCGCCGAACACCGCGAACAGGTGTTCGAGCGCTTCTGGCGCGGCAAGCCCGGCGACGAGCGCGGCGCGGGCCTGGGCCTGGCCATCGTGCGCGAAGCGGCGCGCTCGCTGGGCGGCGACGTCGACCTGCAGGCCGGCCCCGGCGGGCGCGGCTGCAGCTTCACCGTCGACCTCCCCCGAACCTAGGGGGCCTGTCTTCAGGAAGCACGAAGGTGGCTGCGGCGAACATCCGGCCCCTCGTCACTGCTCCCTGTGCTTCATGCCACGCCTGCGCCCCCMTCACCCCCTTGCCCTCGGTGCCGTCACCCTGGCCTGCATCCCCGCTGCCTGGGCCCAGGATGCCGAAGCACCTGCCGAGGCCCTGCGCATGGAGACCGTCGAGATCCAGGGCAAACGCGCGCACAACGCCGCCGGCAAGCAGACGCTGACGCGCGAGGAGCTGTCGCGCATCCCCGGCAGCAGCGGCGACCCGATGAAGGCCGTGATGGCCCTGCCCGGCGTGACCACCACCGACGACAACAGCAGCGCGCCCGCCGTGCGCGGTGCACGGCCGCAGGACAACGCCTACTACGTCGACTTCCTGCCGGTGGGTTACCTGTTCCACCTGGGCGGCTTCGCCAGCACCTTCCACTCCGACCTGATTCGCCGCTTCGACCTGGCCAGCGCCGCCTGGAGCCCCGAGTACGGCGACGTGGTGGGCGCGGTGTTCGACATCTCGCTGCGCAACCCGCGCAGCGACCGCCTCGGCGGCAAGCTCGACTTCAGCCTGCTCGGCGCCAGCGTGCTGGCCGAAGGGCCGATCGGCGATGGCCTGTCCTTCTTCCTGGCCGGCCGGCGCAGCTGGTTCGACCTGGCCGTCAAGACGGTGGAGGATGAGAAGGAAGGTGTCAGCCTCACCGTGCCCGTGTACCACGACTCGCAGGGCCGGCTGCTGTGGGACCTGAACCCGGGCAACCGCCTGCGCCTGGACTTCAGCACGGCCAACGACCGCATCGACTTCACCACGAAGGAAGGCTCCAGGGCGGCCCAGCGCGACCCGGTGCTGCTGGGGAACAGCAGCATGCGCCAGTCCTACGGCAGCTTCGCACTCAGCTGGGATGGCGACTTCGCCCCGTCCACCGGCAACCAGCTCGCGCTCGGCCGGATGGCCACGCGCGATTTCACGCGCATCGGCAGCGCGGGCCACTACGACGCCGAGGTGGTCACCACCTACCTGCGCGAGCAGCTGCGCCTGGCCTGGACGCCCGAGCACGCCACGACGCTGGGCGGTGTGGTGAACAGCCGCCTCGTCGATCTCGAGCTGGACATCCAGGACCCGCGCTGTACCGAGTTCGACCCCAACTGCGACATCAGCTCCGCCGGTCGCGTGGTCTCGCTGCAGAAGACACGCCAGAACCAGGCCGAGGCCTACGCCAATCACCGGTGGCGGCTGTCACCCGAGTGGACGGCCACCGGCGGCCTGCGTGCCAGCCGCGATTTCTACCTGCGGCAGACCTTCACCGAACCGCGCCTGGGACTGGAGTGGAACGTGTTGCCACGCACCCTGGTGTCGGCGGGCATGGGCCGGCACCACCAGCCACCGCCCATCGAGCAGGCGCTGCGCGACATCGGCAACCCGCAGCTCACCCACCTGCGCAGCACGCAGTACGTGCTGGGCGTGACGCAGGCCCTCGACGCCGGCTGGTCGGTGCGTGCCGAGGTCTACCGCAAGACCTTCCAGGGCTATGCGGTCGACGACCCGGCGCTGAAGTACGTCAACGGCGGCAGCGGAACGGCCCGCGGCTTCGAGCTGCTGGTGAAGAAGGACGGCAGCGAGAAGCTGACCGGCTTCTTCTCGCTCAGCGTCTCGCAGGCGCGGCGCCGGAACGACCTGACGGGCGAGAGCTTCCGCTTCGACTACGACCAGCCCGTCATCGCCACGCTGGTGGGCCAGTACAAGCACTCGGACGCGTGGATCTGGGGCGCCAAGTGGAGCTACCACACCGGCTCGCCGTACACGCCGGTGGTGGGCACGGGCACGTACCCCGACGGGCGCGCCAAGCCGGTCTACGGCGCCATCAATTCGGTGCGCGTACCGGCCTACCACCGGCTGGACCTGCGGCTGGACCGCAAGGTATCGCCCCGCCTCACGCAGTACGTCGAGCTGATCAACGCCTACAACCGGAAGAACGTCTCGGGCTACAGCTACAGCCCCGACTACCAGACCCGCGAAGAGGTCTACCAGTTGCCGGTGCTGGTCTCGTTCGGGATCCAGTACGCGTTCTAGGTGCGGCGCACTCACCACCCGCGGCCCTCAAGGTGTAGGCGGTGGCGCTGCTCTCGACCGTGTACGAGAAATGTTGGCGCCATGGAGGGCGCCCACCCCGGGAACAGGCTGGCGCGGGCGTCAACCTGGCGTGGTACGCCGAACAACGTTCCCGGCCTTCGGCCGCGACCAGCCCAGCGTCGTGCCCGCGGCCGCCAGCAGGATCGCGGCTGCACCGACCCATTGGAAGAACCCGAGGCGTTGCGCAAACACCGCGTAGTCCACCACGAGTGCCACGAGCGGGTAGATGAACGAGAGCGCGCCGACTGTCGACGTCGGCAGCTTTTGAATCGCGCCGTAGAGCAGCACGAACACGAGGCCGGTGTAGACCACCCCCAGCGTGATCAGCGTCCCCCAGGTGCCGGCATCCGCCGGTGGGGTGGAGAGTTGCGCGAACGGCGCGAGCATCGCGATGCCGACGCCCACCTGGATCAGCGCGATGAATTCCGGCGGGGTCCCGCGCAGCCGTTTCGCGACCAGGGCAGCGACCGCGTAGAAGAAGGCGGCGCCCAGGGCCATCAGGATGCCGGCGACGTAGCGCGCGCCCGGGTGGCCGGTGGCGCCCTGCCCCCAGGCGATGAGCAGCACGCCGGTGAACGACACCGCGAGCCAGGCGAGCTTGTCGGCCGTCAGCCGTTCGCCGAACAACAAGGCGCCCAGGCCGACCAGCATGAAGGGCTGCGTGTTGTAGACCACGGTGGCGACCGAGATCGACGCGTGCGAGAACGACGCGAAGATCAGCAGCCAGTTGAGCACCAGCGCCACCCCGCCGACAGCCGCCCAGGCGATCGTCCGAAGCGGCAGGCCGTGTCGGAAATGACGGCGGATGCCACACACGACGGTCAGCGTCGCGGCCCCGAACACGCAGCGCCAGAAGAGCAGTTCGATCAAGGGCCGGCCGGAGCGAACCACGAACCATCCGATCGTGCCGGAGATCACCATGGCCAGCGTCATCTCGATCGCACCGCGGCGTCTGTTGTTGATTGTCATGAGGCCCTTCCCTGAGGTCCCCAGAGAATTGCACAAGAAGCTCGGGTGTTGAATGCTGTTTGTTAGGTGAAACATGGAGATTGCCTGACAATAAAAGGCAACTCGTTCGCTTGACCGGCCCACCATGATCGACACCACCGACCGCGCCATCCTCGGCATCCTCGCCGCGGACGCGCGCATCTCGTTGAAGGATCTCGCTCGGCGCATCGGGATGTCCTCGCCGAGCACGTCCGAGCGTCTGCGACGCCTCGAGGAGCGCGGCGTCATCCGGGGCTACAGCGTGGACATCGACCCCGAGGCCCTGGGTTTCCAGCTCCAGGCCATCGTCCGGATCCGCCCGCTGCCCGGCCATCTGCGTGCCGTCCAGACGCTGATGCAGGCGATACCGGAAATCAGCGAGTGCGACAAGGTCACCGGCGAGGACTGCTTCATCGCGCGCATGCACGTGCGCTCGATCGCGCAGCTCGATGAGATCCTCGATCTCATCACCGACAAGGCGGAGACCAACACATCGATCATCAAGGCGTCGGTCATCGGCCGCCGCGCGCCGCCGCTCGGTGTCACGGCTTGAAAGCAGATCCCCGGCCGTGCTCGGACGGCCGGGCCGGCGCCGAGCATCTGCAGTCCTTCTTCGGCGTTCCGGGGGCGCAGCCGGTTCGAAGCGGCTGCGCGTTGGCCGATCTCAGTCCGAAACCTTCACCCAGTCGTAGTAGGCCGGACCGCCGCCGCCGTTGTAGGTCCCCACGAAGCCGACGGCGTTCGCCGAGTTGTTGCCGACCCAGTGGTTCAGCATCAGGCGCATCGGGGCCGAGATCGTCGTGTTGACGCGCCGGAACTCCATCTCCACGCCGGCATCGTTGACGTGGAACCAGCGCACGAAGGTCGGCCGCCATTCGAAGCCGATGGTCCGCCAGCCGGTGCCGATGGCGAACTGCTGGAAGTTCTGGCGGCCGGCCGTCCACACGTTGGTGTGCAGGACGGTGCCCCCCTTGATGAACTCGATGTCGATCTCGAAGTGGTTGGACGTGCCCGCGTTGCCGGTGTACAGGAAGAACGAGCTGTTGCCGCCGGCGATGGTGCCCGGCTGCATGCGCGTCACGAACTTGCCGTACTGGAAGCTCTGCCAGGTGCGCACCTCGGCGCACTTCACCGCGTTGCGGTTGCTGCTGTTGACGTTCAGGTCCAGCCCGCCCCACCCCGTCAGCCACGCTTCGCTGAAGGCGAAGGTGCAGCCGAAGATGTCACCGTTGGCCCAGTTGGCGGTCTCCCAGACCGATCCGTTCGGACCGCCCGAGCCGTCGAACCCGTCGAAGAAGTTGGTGGCCTGCGCGTTCAGGTGCAGGCCGAGGGCCAGCACCATGGCGAAGGCGCCCTTGACGATGGAATTGATCATGCTTGTCTCCTTGTTGTTGGTTGTCGTGCGTGATCAGGGGGCGAGCTTCACGGTGCCCACGCTCAGGTTGTGCGAACCCGTGGTGGTGGCCGCGTTGATCACGTCGACCGCGAACAGGCCGGCCTTGACGGTGCCGACCTTCGAGCCGGTGCCGTTGCAGTAGTCCGGCAGCGGAAACATCGCGTCGCTCAGGTCGATGACGAGTTCGGACAGCGTCGAGTTGACGATCGCCTGGGCCGTCGCCGTGCAGCCGTCACCCGCCACCGGGCTCGGTTGGAGCTTGATCGACAACACGCCGTCGCTCGACGATTTCAGCTGGATCTTCAGCTTGGTGAAACCCGAGGCATTGAAGGCGGTGACCGGGGCCGCGCCGGTGTTGCCGGGTGCGTAGACACGGATCGCCGTGCCGGCGTAGGCCTGGTCGCCCGACAGCGACGCGCCGAAGTCCACCTCGCCCGATGCGAAGGTCGCGGTCCCGGCCGTGAGTTGATTGCCCTTCTCGGCAAAGGAGTACGTCTCGATCTTGCCGGCCTCGCTGGTGTCCGTCGCGCTCGAAGGGGTCGCGAATGCGACATCGCTCGACGAAGGACCGGAGGGCGGTGCCGGCACGGGCGCCGGGACGGGAGCCGACGGCGGTGCGGAGGCCGCCGGCGTGGGGGTGCTGGACCCTCCCCCGCCGCAAGCCGTGAGCGCCACTGCGCTGAAGAGTGCCGTCAAGGCGGTGCATGAGCGCCGATAGATCTGATCCACTGATGTCTCCTATGAAGTGACACGTGGATGGTGTTCTCACCCTGTCGTCGGCGCAGTCGCGTCTTTGCGTTTGACCGTGCCGTTCTTGCGCTCAGGGCTCAATAGCACATCATCAAGCCGAACTTGTTGCGCTCGCAGGTGACGACGCGCGTGCGCGCGGCCGGCGCGGCGGGCTCGGCCGCCTTGCGCGGCGGCGTCGGCCTCGCCACGGGACGGGCGACCGGCGCCGCGACGTTCACCGAGTCGTACGCCGTCTTCCAGGTCGCGAGCCGTTCGCGCGACAAGGCGGCCAGCTCGTCCTTCTGGTAGATGCGGACATGGTCGACGAGCATCGGCTCGGTGCCCGCTCCGGCTTCCAGGTTCAGCAGGAACGGCCACTGCTCGAAGACCTCGCGCGCACCGGTGGGCAGGTCGGTGCGCAGCACCGCCTTCACCGCCACGTCGTCGACGGCCCATCGGATCTTCACCGGATCCCATTCGAGCGAGAAGCGGTGGAAGCCGTCGCTCGAAGGCGCCAGTTCCACCGGCGCATGGAAGGCCGGCTCGTCGCCGATGCCCGGCGCATACAGGCCGAGGTTGAGGTCGGTCCCGTCCTTCTCGATCAACGCGATCTCGCCGGCTTCCAGCCAGTCGAGCGATGTCAGCGGTGCGCCTTGCAACGAGAGGCGCGCGGCACCGGCCGGCAACTTCACGCGCAGCTCGATGCGGCCGTAGACCATCGCACCCGCCGGCCGCACGCGCAGGCTGCTCGCAGGCGGCAGCAGCAGGCGGCCGTTGCCGTCGAGCTGCGGGCCCGCGCCGCCGGGGGCCTTGTGCACGCGCCAGCGTTTCTCGTCGACCCGCACCGTCGCCGCCGCATCGAACTCGTCGGCCCAGGCGAGCCGCCATGCGGCATCCCGCGTCTCGCGGGGCAGGGCCACCGCCGCCGGCGCCGCGGCCACCATGTCGCTGCCGGCATTCAGGAACTCGATGCGCCCGACCTCGAAGCGCACCGGCTCGTCCGACGGTTCGTTGGCCGTGACCTCCACGCTCGCGACGGCCGGCAGGGTCTGCGCGATGCTCGCGCCGTTGCCGGCGCAATAGGGCTCGGGCTCGAAGACCGCCAGCGGGATGTCGATGTCCATCGTGCCCCGCACCCGCTGCAGCAGCACCGGGTAGCAGCCGGTGTTCTGCAGCCTCGTGTCGGTGCCCTTGATGCGGATGCGAAGCACCTGTTCGGTCGGCGACACGAGCCGGATGCGCAGGTTGCGGAACGCCGAGAGGTCGACCGCCGCCCCGCCGCGGCCCGCCCCCACGTCCACCCCCAGCGTGCTCCACGCGCTGCCCTGCGCACGGCTCAGGCGGCCGGACACCCGCACCCCGCCGTCGTAGGCGCCGAGCGGGTCGGCCGCGACATCGCCGGGCTTCTCGGAGATCTGCAGCAGGCTCACCGGCGGGCGCGCGCGGCCGGCCGGGGCGGTCCGGAAATCGGCCCACACCACCGACGGTCCCGCCGACGGTACGTCAGCGCCCCAGGCCGGCACCGACAGCCACGCCGCGGCAAGCGCCGCCAGGTAGCACGCAGCGCACCTCATGTCGCGCTGACCGGCATGCACAGCTCGCAGCGCACGAACGGCGAACCGGGCGGCGGCGAGCCGGGTTCGCAGCGCTGGATGAAATGCCCTTCCGCGAGCTCGAACGGGGATGTGGGCAGCCATTCGGTGAGCAAGGTGTTCCAGCCACGCCCGATCTCGCTCGACGGGCCCTCGTAGCGCAGGCAGGCGGCCCAGTGCGCCGGCAGGCTCTTGCGCATGGCCCGCAGGCCGGGGTCCTGCCAGCCGGCGGGCAGCTCGACGCAGGCGTCCATGCGGCAATGCGCCGCGAGCGTGATGGCCGGGTCGTCGAGGCCGATGGACAGCATCGGCCGGTCCGACAAGCCCATGCTGTCGACCCAGGGCACGAAGCGCGCGTGCAGGATCTCCGAGCTGTGGCCGTAGTCGCCGCGCTCGCGCATGTAGAGGCATTCCCTCGCCTCGAAGTGCCTGAGTTCGACCCGGCAGCTCGTCGTGGACCGGCTGTCGTCGRCCGGCGTTCGCCAGTCGATCCACCCGCCCGCACGCCATCGGGACGGCGTCATGCCGAAATGCTCGCGGAAGGCGCGGGCGAAGGCTTCCGGCGAGGCGAAGCCGCAGTTGAGCGAGACGGCCGTGACCTTCTCGTTCGGGCAGTGGCGCAGCCGGCCGGCCGCCGTCTCGAGCCGGCGGCGGCGCACGAACTCCTTCGCCGTCTCGCCGCTCCACGCGAGGAAGAGCCGGTGGAAGTGAAACGGCGAGAACGCCGCGCAGTCGCTCAGCCGCTCCAGGCTCAGGTCCTTCGACAAGTGCGTCTCGACGTGGTCCAGCACCTGCTCCATGCGCCGCAGGTGGTGGCTGCGCAGCGAGGGCTGCTCACGCGGGCGCACGAGCGCCTTCAGCGGCCCGGCGCCGGCGGGCAGAAGGCCCTGCGCAAAACGGGGCGGCACGGCAGCGTCGGCGAGCAGGAGGTTCGTGTTCATCGGGCAACTCGTCGGTGGAGGCCAAGACTCAGCGCGCGTTGACCACGCGCCCTTCCGCATCGAACAGGTGGCAGCGGCCCGGTTCGGGCTCGAGCCAGACCACCTCGCCGGTCTTCAGCGGGCGGCTGCCGCTCGCGAGCTTGATGGCCGCGGGCTCGGCCAGGCCGGCCAGGCGCGTGTAAGCGATGTCGCAATCGCCCAGGTGCTCGACCTGATCGACCGTGGCCTGCAGGCCGCCGCCCGGCGGCGCGAAACCGAGGTGCTCCGGACGCACGCCCAGCGTTAGCTCTCGTGCGGTGCCGGGCAGGCCCTGGTCCGGCAGGAAGACGCTGCCGGCGTCGCCCAGCGAGAGGCGCAGGCCGCTGCCCTGCTGGCTGGCGATGCCGGGCAGGAAGCACATCTTCGGCGAACCGAGGAACCCGGCGACGAAGCGCGTGCGCGGGTGGTGGTACAGCTCCATCGGGGTGCCGACCTGCTCGATGCGGCCGGCATTGAAGACGGCAATGCGCGTTCCGAGCGTCATCGCCTCGACCTGGTCGTGCGTCACGTAGATCATCGTCGTGCCGAGTTCGCGATGCAGCCGGGCCAGCTCCATGCGCATCTGCACGCGCAGCGAGGCGTCGAGGTTGGACAGCGGCTCGTCGAACAGGAAGACCTTCGGATGCCGCACGATGGCCCGGCCGATGGCCACGCGCTGGCGCTGGCCGCCGGACAGCGCCTTCGGCTTGCGATCCAGCAGCGGCACGATCTGCAGCATCTCGGCGGCGCGCAGCACCGCCTGCTGCGCTTCGGCCTTGCCGAGGTTCGTGAACTTGAGCGCGAAGCCGATGTTCTCGGCCACCGTCATGTGCGGGTACAGCGCATAGTTCTGGAACACCATTGCGACGCCGCGGTCCACCGGTGGCAGGTCCTGCGACTCTTCGTCGCCGATGAAGATCTTCCCGGCGCTCACGTCTTCGAGACCGGCGATCGAGCGCAGCAGCGTGGTCTTGCCGCAGCCCGATGGCCCCACGAAGACCATGAACTCGCCGGAGTGGACGTGCAGGTCGATGCCGTGCAGCACGCGAGGGCCCTGGCCGTAGTGCTTCTCGATGCCTTGGAGGGTGAGATGAGTCATGTCAGTGTTGCTTCGCAGGGATGCCCCTCATCCCTTGACGGCGCCTGCGGACAGGCCCTCGATGAGGCGGCGTGAAGAGGCGGCGAACAGGATCAGCAGCGGCAGCACCGTGATGGCCGAGCCGGCGCTGATGGCGCCCCACGGCGTCTGGCCGGTGCCCTGCAGCGAGCGCAGCACGAGCGGCGCGGTGAACATCTCCTGCTGGCTCATCACGAGCAGCGCGCCGACGAAGTTGTTGTACGAACCGATGAAGGTGACCAGGCCCAGCGTGCCCATGGCCGGCCCGATGAGCGGCACGACGATGCGCCAGTAGATGCCGAACTCGCCGCAGCCGTCCATGCGCGCCGCCTCGACCAGCTCGCGCGGCAGCGCCGAGCCGATGTACTGGCGCATCATGAACACGCCGAAGGCCGAGCAGGCGCCGGGCACGATGAGGGCGCGCGTGCTGTTGAGCCAGTCGATCTCCTTCATCAGCAGCACGAAGGGGATCATGCCGACGAAGGCGGGCAGCAGCATGGTCGCCATCAGGCCGGCGAACAGCGTGTCGCGCCCCGGGAACTCGTACATCGCGAAGGCATAGCCGCCCAGCGAGCACAGGAACAGGTTGAGCGCGGTGGCCGCCACGGCGACCCACAGCGACAGGCCCAGGCTGTGCCAGAAGTGCGGGCGCAGCGCGACGAGCTGGTGGATGTTGTCGGCCAGCGCCGAGCCGAACCACAGCGGCGGCGGCATCGAGAGGATGTCGCTGTTGGTGTGCGTCGCGAAGACGAACATGAAGTAGAACGGTGCCAGCATGATGAGCGCGCCCGCCATCACGATGGCGTAGGGCAGCCACTCGGAGGGCTTGAGGCTGCGCAGCAGCCGCGCGCGCGTGCGGCTTGCGGGCGGCGCCTTGGCGCCCGCTTGGGCGGTGAGTCGGGATGCGGTCATGGCCGGTCAATCCTTGCGCCCGAGGGTGCGGTTGTTGAGCCACGTGAGCGCGGCGATCACCATGAACATCAGCCAGGCGACAGCCGACGCGGTGCCGAAGTCGCCATCGTTGAGGCCGACCTTGTACATCTGCATGGCCACCGTCTCGGCCACCTGCCCGACCCCGCCGCTGCCGCCGGTGAGGATGAAGG
>NZ_JBFUFQ010000192.1:0-10960 GCF_056403355.1 Rhizobacter sp. P2_H3
GCTTGTAGGCCTTGAACTGATCCCGCAGCTTGAGCTTCAGCATCTTGCCGGTGGCCGTGTGCGGGATCTCGTCGACGAAAGCGACGTCGTCCGGGATCTGCCATTTCGCGATGCGCCCCTCGAACCAGCCGAGCAGCTCGCGGGCTTCCAGCGCGACGCCCGGCTTGCGCACCACCACCAGCAGCGGCCGCTCGTCCCACTTCGGGTGGGCGCAGGCGATCACCGCCGCCTCGTGCACGCCCGGGTGGCCCATCGCGATGTTCTCCAGCTCGATCGAGCTGATCCACTCGCCGCCGGACTTGATCACGTCCTTGCTGCGGTCGGTGATCTGCATGAAGCCGTCAGGGTTGATCGTCGCGACATCGCCGGTCGGGAACCACGATTGGCCGTCGACCTCGACCAGCGGAGACTCCTTCTGCCCGAAGTAGCTCTGGATCACCCACGGCCCGCGCACCAGCAGGTTGCCCGATGCGGTGCCGTCCCAGGGCAGCGGGCGCCGGTCGTCGTCGACGATCAGCATGTCAACGCCATAGACCACGCGGCCCTGGGTTTCCAGCAGCTTGTGGCGCGCCGCGTCATCGAGGCCCACGTGCTTCGCCTTCAGCTTCGACAGCGTGCCCAGCGGCGACATCTCGGTCATGCCCCAGGCGTGGATCACCTCGACATGGTGCTCCTCTTCCAGCGCCCGCATCATCGACGGCGGGCAGGCCGAGCCGCCGATCACGGTGCGGCGGAAGCTGCTGAACTTCAGGCCGTTCTGCTTCACGTAGTTCAGCAGCCCGAGCCACACCGTCGGCACGCCGGCGCTGAAGGTGACGCGTTCCGTCTCGAACAGCTCGTACAGCGACTTGCCGTCGAGGTGCGGCCCCGGCAGCACCAGCTTGGCGCCGACCAGCGCGCCGGCATACGGCAGGCCCCAGGCGTTGACGTGGAACATCGGCACGACCGGCAGGATCACGTCGGCGGCCGAGCAGGCCATCGAATCGGGCAGCGCCGCCGCGAAGGCGTGCAGCAGCGTCGAGCGGTGGCTGTACACGGCGCCCTTCGGGTGGCCGGTGGTGCCCGAGGTGTAGCAGATGCTCGACGCGGTGTTCTCGTCGAACTGCGGCCAGGCGTAGTTGCCGTCCTCGGCCTCGACCAGCTCTTCGTAGCAGGCCAGGTTCGGCAGGGGGCTGCCGGCCGGCATGTGCGCGCGATCGGTCATCAGCACGAAGTGCTTCACCTGCCCGAGCTGCGGCGCGAGCTTCTCGACCAGCGGCAGGAAGCCGAGGTCGAAGCACAGCACCTTGTCCTGCGCATCGTTGGCGATCCACGCAATCTGCTCGGGGAAGAGCCGCGGGTTGATGGTGTGGCAGACGAGGCCCGAGCCGGAGCTGCCGTAGTAGACCTCGAGGTGGCGGTAGCCGTTCCAGGCCAGCGTCGCGACGCGGTCGCCGGCCTCGCAGCCCAGCCGGGCCAGCGCCTGGGCGAGCTTGCGCGAGCGCAGCTCCAGCGCCTGCCAGGTGGTGCGGTGGATGTCGCCCTCGCAGCGCTTCGAGACGATCTCGGTGTCCGCCGCATGCCGCGCGGCATGCACGGCCAGCGAGGAGATCAGCAAGGGCATCTGCATCATCTGGCCCATCAGTCGTGACATCGACTTCTCCCGGGTGATTCGTGCGCGTCAGCGCGCAAAACGTTTGTCTTCGACGCGGGAATGATAGGGAGGCGCCACCACCGGCCGGCTGGCTGTTTACCCGTAAAAAACTCGTGCCGCGGCACGGTCATTACACTTTCGGCCCTATGAGCGCCCTGCCGATTCCCGCCGCGATCGCGGCCCCGCTGCCACCGCTGATGGGCGCCGACTGGCCCAACCGCTTCGCCGCGCTGGGCGGCGAGTTCTTCACCGAACTGCCGCCGCAAGGCCTGCCCGACCCGCACTGGGTGGCCTGGAGTGCCGATTGCGCCCGCCTGCTGGGCCTGCCGGGTGATATGCCCTCCGACCCGCGGCTGCTCGCCGCCCTCAGCGGCAACCTCGCCGAGGCGCCGATGCAGCCGCTGGCCAGCGTCTACAGCGGCCACCAGTTCGGCGTCTGGGCCGGCCAGCTGGGCGACGGCCGCGCGCTGTGGCTGGGCGAGCTGCAGACGCCCGCCGGGCCGATGGAGATCCAGCTGAAGGGCGCCGGCCTGACGCCCTACTCACGCATGGGCGACGGCCGCGCGGTGCTGCGCTCGTCGATCCGCGAGTTCCTGGCGTCGGAGGCGATGCACGCGCTGGGCGTACCGACGACGCGCGCACTCAGCATCACCGGCTCGGCGCTGCCGGTGCGGCGCGAGGAGATCGAGACCGCTGCGGTCGTCACGCGCGTCGCGCCGTCGTTCATCCGCTTCGGCCACTTCGAGCATTTCGCGCACACCGAGCCGAACGTCGACGCACTGCGCCGGCTGGTCGATTTCGTGATCGACATCGGCTACCCCGAATGCCGCGGTGCAGCACAGCCCGCCGTCGCGCTGCTCGAGGCGGTGGCCCGGCGCACCGCGCGCCTGATGGCCGACTGGCAGGCCGTCGGCTTCTGCCACGGCGTGATGAACACCGACAACATGTCGATCCTCGGGCTCACGATCGACTACGGCCCGTACGGCTTCCTCGATGCGTTCGACCCCGGCCACGTCTGCAACCACTCCGACCACCAGGGCCGCTACGCCTATGCGCGCCAGCCGAACGTCGCGTTCTGGAACCTGCATGCGCTGGCCCAGGCGCTGCTGCCGCTGATCGGCGAGCAGGACGATGCGCTCGAGGCGCTGGAGGCCTACAAGAGCGAGTTCGCCGCGACGCTCGATGCGCGCATGGCCGCCAAGCTCGGACTGTCTGGCGTGCAGGACGGCGACCGGGCGCTCGCCGAGGGCCTGCTGCAGCGCAWGGCCGCCGACCGCGCCGACTTCAGCATCACCTTCCGCCGGCTGGCCGGCTTCGACAGCCGCGAGGCTGCCGCCAACGACGCGCTGCGCGACCTCTTCATCGACCGCGAGGCCTTCGACGCCTGGGCACGGAACTATGCGGCGCGGCTGCGCTCCGAAGGCAGCGTCGATGCCGAACGCGCCTTGCGGATGAACCGGGTGAACCCCAAGTACGTGCTTCGCAACCACCTGGCCGATACCGCGATCCGCGCGGCCCGGACGGGTGATTTCAGCGAGGTGYAGCGGCTGCTGAAAGTTCTGTCCGCGCCCTTCGACGAACAGCCCGAGCACGCGGCGTATGCCGATTTCCCGCCCGACTGGGCGCAACACTTCGAGGTGTCCTGTTCATCATGAGTTCGAACGACCACGACCACCGCCCCGGCGACGACAGCCCGTACGCCGTCGCCAAGACCGACGCCGAATGGCGCGCCCAGCTGAGCCCGATGCAGTACGAGGTGGCGCGCCACGCCGCCACCGAGCGCGCCTTCACCGGCAAGTACTGGGATCACTTCAAGGCCGGCCGCTACGATTGCGTCGGCTGCGGCACGCCGCTGTTCGCATCCGACACCAAGTTCGACGCCGGCTGCGGCTGGCCGAGCTACTGGGAGCCGATCAACAGCGAGGTGATCGAGCGCGTGGTCGACCGCAGCCACGGCATGGTGCGCGTCGAGGTGCGCTGCAACAACTGCGGCTCCCACCTGGGCCACGTCTTCGAGGACGGCCCGGAGCCGACCGGCGAGCGCTTCTGCATCAATTCCGCGGCGATAGACTTCGCCCCCAAGCCGTAACTCCGGCCGCCACTTCGTCCCCGTCGACGCTCCCTGATGACCCTGCTGCTCGATTTCCTGCCGCTGCTGCTGTTCTTCGGCACCTTCAAGTTCGCCGATGCCAACAAGGACGCCGCGGCGGCCTTCGCGAGCGAGCATTTCGGTTTCCTGGTCTCGGGCGGCAGCGTCGGCCCCAGCGAGGCCGCGGTGCTGCTGGCCACGCTGGTGGTGATCGCCGCCACCTTGCTGCAGGTGCTCACGCTGAAGCTGATGCGCCGCAAGGTGCACACGATGCTGTGGGTCACGCTGGCCCTGGTGGTGGTGCTGGGCGGCGCGACCATCTGGTTCCACAACGCCACCTTCATCATGTGGAAGCCCAGCGTGCTGTACTGGGTGATGGGCTTCGCGTTCTGGTTCAGCCAGAGCGTGCTCGGCAAGAACATCCCGCAGAAGCTGATGGGCGAGCAGCTGGTGCTGCCGGCCGCCATCTGGCAGCGGCTCAATTTCGCATGGGTCGCCTTCTTCGGGCTGATGGGCCTGTTGAATCTCTACGTGGCCTACAGCTACACGCAATCGACCTGGGCCACCTTCAAGGTGTTCGGCGCGACCGGGTTGATGCTGGCGTTCGTGCTGGGCCAGGGCGTCTACCTGAGCCGTCACCTGCCCGATGACGACAAGGCTGTGCCGCCGGCCGATCCGGCCCCGGAGCCGACGAAGGAACCGACCCAGGAGAGGGGTTGAGCATGTCCGTCAGTTCGCACGAGATCGAGGCCGCGCTGCGCGAAGCGCTGCAGCCGGAAAGCCTCGCGATCACCGACGACAGCCACCTGCATGCCGGCCATGCCGGTGCGCGCGAGGGGCGGCATTTCAGCGTGCAGGTGGTGAGCGCGCAGTTCAACGATCTGTCACGTCTGAAGCGGCACCGCCTCGTATATGATGCCCTGCGAACCTTGATTCCGCGCGGCATCCACGCCCTTGCCATCGAGGCCCGCGCACCGGGTGAACGCTGATCCGAAAGACGTGACGGTGGCCCGAAGGGGTCCCACGGCAGCCCCCCGATATCCAATCCCATAGCGCACCCATTCGATTCCCCGTTGAAAGGCCATAAGCCCATGAAGAAGTCGACCCTTGCCCGCCACGCTTCGATGCTGGTGATCAGTGCTGCCCTGCTCGTGCCGGCGGCGATGGCCCAGAACGTGGCGATCGTCAACGGCAAGCCCGTGCCGAAGTCGCGCGTCGAAGCGCTGATGGCGCAAGCCACCAAGCCCGGTCCGCAAGGCGCCCAGCCGCGCACGGCCGAACTCGAAGCGCAGGTGCGCGACGAGGTCGTGCTGCGCGAGATGTTCATGCAGGAAGCCGAGAAGCGCGGCCTGACCAACAGCAACGACTACAAGCAGCAGCTCGAGCTGGCCCGCCAGAGCATCCTGATCCGCGAGCTGTTCAGCGACTACCAGAAGAAGAACCCGGTGCTCGATGCCGACGTGCAGGCCGAGTACGACAAGTTCAAGGCCCGCTCGGCCGGCACCGAATACCACGCCCGCCACATCCTGGTCGAGAAGGAAGAAGACGCGAAGGCCCTGATCGCGCAGATCAAGGGCGGCGCGAAGTTCGAGGACCTGGCGAAGAAGAATTCGAAGGACCCGGGATCGGGTGAGAACGGCGGCGACCTCGACTGGGCCAACCCCGGTTCGTACGTGCCCGAGTTCTCGCAGGCGATGATCAAGCTGAAGAAGGGCGAGATGACGCAGGAGCCGGTGAAGTCGCAGTTCGGCTACCACATCATCAAGCTGGAAGACACGCGCGATGCGCAGGTCCCGTCGATCGAAGAAGTGAAGCCGCAGATCCTGCAGGCCCTGGGCCAGCAGAAGCTCGCGAAGTTCCGCGACGAGATCCGCGCGAAGTCGAAGACGGACTACAAGTTCTCGACCGCCAACTGAGGCCGATCGGCTTTCGACAAGGGGCGCCTGCGGGCGCCCTTTTTCATGGCGCCGCGCGAGCTTCGCGTGCGTTTCTGCAACGCAAAGTAGTGCAACGGCGAATGTCGTCTGGTTCATGAGCGAAAGGGCGGCAGCCTGCACGCTCCCGGCGCGAGCCGTCCACGTAGGCTCGGGGTGTCTTTCCACGCAGTACGTTCCAAACCCATGACACCCGCCCAAACCAAGATCTCCCTGCCCACGTCCTTCCTGTTGGCTTCGACCCTGTGCGCGGCGCTGACCGCCTGCGGCGGCGGCGGCGGCGATTCCACACCCGCCGCGACGACCACCCCCACGACGCCTGCCGCGGCCAGCTTTGCCGGCTGCTTCGAGATCACCGAGGGCGTGGCCTACACCGTGACCGATCCGGGCGGCGTCCCCGACGGCGTCCGGATGGCCAAGGAAACCTTCGAGGGCGCGGTACGCAACGCTGCCGTGGAGTTCACGGACGCCACCACCGTCCGCAGCAACGCGACCTACTGGTCGCAGGACGCGAACGGCACCCGTCTGCTGGGCGGGATCCTCTACGACGCCAACGGCAACGCCATTGCCAAGGCCGTGCGCTCCGACGGCTTCACGCTGCCGCTGACCATGCAGGCCGGCGACTCCAAGACGCTGAACTACACCGAGGTGACCACGGTGCTGGCGGGCGCGTCTGCGGGCCACACCGAAACGGCTTCCTGGCAGGAGACCTGGACCTTCGAGGGCTACGAAACGGTGACGCTGGCCGGCAAGACCTTCACGGACGCGTGCCGGGTGAAGACGCTGGATGCGGACGCGGCGGCGAACGGCGACGGCCCGTCCACGCTCTGGTTCGCCAAGGGATTCGGCATCATCCGCGCCCTCCACACCAACAGCGCCGGCGCGACCGTGGAAGACATCAAGGTCGAGACCATCACCGCCCAGCCCTGACCCGGCTCGGCGCCAGCTCGCGCTCCACCAGCGCCGTGAACCAGCCGATCCCCAGCGGCAGCGCCGCGTCGTTGAAGTCGTAGCACGGGTGGTGCAGCGGCCGCGTCGGCCGCGGGGCGGCCTCGCCGCCGCCCTGCCCCAGCCACAGGTAGGCGCCGGGGCGCACCTGCAGCATGAACGCGAAGTCCTCCGACGTGAACGCCGGGCGCGCCGCCACGCCGGCCTGCAGCCCGCAGGCCCGGGCCGCCGCCAGCGCCGTCTCGGCCTCGGCCGCACTGTTGACCGTGGCCGGGTAGTAGCGCGTGTAGGTCACCTCGATCGCCGTCTCGCTGGCCTGGGCCACGCCTTGCGCGACCGCGCGCAGCGCCGCCTCGATGCGGTCCTGCGTCGCCGCATCGAAGCTGCGCACCGTGCCGGTGACGGCCACCTCGGCCGGCAGCACGTTGTGCGAATGCCCGCCCTCGATGCGCGTGACCGACAGCACCGCCGACTCGCCCGGGTCGATGCGCCGCGCCACGATGGTGTTGAGCTGGGTCACCAGCTGGCTGGCGGCGAGGATCGCATCCGGCGTCTGGTGCGGCTGCGCGGCATGGCCGCCCCGGCCGCGCACCAGGATGTCGAAGCGGTCCGCGGCCGCCATGATCGGGCCGGCGCGCGTCTGCGCCTGGCCCAGCGGCAGGTCGGGCCAGTTGTGCAAGGCGTACACGGCATCGCTCGGGAAGCGCTCGAACAAAGCATCCTGGACCATCGCGCGCGCCCCGCCATGGCCTTCCTCGGCCGGCTGGAACACGAAGTTCACCGTGCCGGCAAAGCGCCGGCTGCGCGCCAGCTGCCGCGCCGCGCCCAGCAGCATCGCGGTGTGACCGTCGTGGCCGCAGCCGTGGTGCACGCCGGCCACCTGGCTGGCATGGGCCAGGTCGCTGCGCTCCGCCATCGGCAACGCGTCCATGTCGGCGCGCAAGGCCAGGCTGCGCCCGGCCCCGTGGCGCAGCACACCCACCACGCCGGTGCCGCCCACGCCCTCGTGCACCTCCAGGCCGAGTTCACGCAACGCTGAGGCCACGATCCCCGCGGTGCGGTGCTCCTTGAACGCCAGTTCCGGATGCGCATGCAGGTCGCGCCGCAGCGCCTGCAGGGCCGGCAGCAGGTCGGCGATCTCGTCAGTGCCCGGCATCGACCGCATCCGCCAGCTGGGCCAGCGTGTGGAAGTGATGGTCGGGCCGGGTCAGCTCCTGGACTTCCAGCGTGCCGCCGAAACCGGGCTGGCCGTGGCGCCGCTCGATCCAGCAGGTCGCAAGACCCAGCCGCTTCGCGACGCCGATGTCGTGGTACTGGCTCTGCGCCACGTGCAGGTTGTCGGCGCGGGTGAAGCCGCGCGTGCTGAGGCGGCCGCGCGCGAATGCGAAGAACTGCGGGTCGGGCTTCTCGCACAGCGCGTCGTCGCAGCTGACGCTGTCGTCGAACGGCATCTCCAGCGTCTTCTCGAAGTGAGACAGCGCCCAGCGCTGCGCATTCGTCATCGCGACCAGCTTGAAGCGCGTGCGCAGCCGCTTCAGCGCCGCCACCGAATCGGGGAACGCCGGCCACACCGCCACCGAGTCGCGCAGGCCCTCGGCCAGCGCGGCCGAGTCGGGCAGGCCGAGGCCGGGCGCGATCGCATGCCACACGCGCACCAGGTCGTCCGGGTACCAGCCGGCGGCGTCGCTCGCCCGGGCCCGGCGGTAGGCGGCGAGGAAGGCGTCGTCCGTCACCGCGGCGCCGGGCACCGCCTGGCGCAGGTAGCGCAGCATCCCGCCCTCGAAATCGATCAGCGTGCCGACGACGTCGAAGGTGAGGACTTTGAAGTTCTGCAAGGGCATGGTGGTTCGTTCCGTCAGGGGTTGATGGCGCAGGGAGAAGACTGGCGCGACTGGTACTGCCCCGGCGTCATGCCGCAGACGCGCTTGAAGCGGCGCGACAGGTGGCTCTGGTCGCAGAAGCCGGCCTCGCTGGCCGCACCGGCCAGCGTCGCGCCCTGGCGCAGCAGGGCCTGGGCATGGCGCACGCGCTGCAGGTCCACGTAGCGGTGCGGCGCGATGCCGACGCGCTCGCGGAACACCGTCGCGAAGCGCCACACGCTCAGGCCGGTGAGCGCGGCCAGCCCCTGCAGCGACAGCGGCTCGGCCAGGTGGGCGTCGATGTAGGCCAGCACCGGCGCCATCGAGTGCGTGCGGCGGCGCGGCGGCGCGGGCGCGGCGGGGTCGTTCGGGAGGCTGCACATGCCTTGCAGCTTAAGAGCGGCCCGGCCGCGCGCGGCACCGTTCAGCGCCTGCAGCGCAGCATCGAATTGCGTTGTGCGTCACGCGGCGCGCAGATCCTGCGGTACGACAAGGGCGTCCTATCGGCACGGCGGCGTGCCGGCCAGACTGCGCGTCTCTTTCACTCCCCGCACCCGCCATGACGATCCAGATCCTCCGCCAATCCGCCACGCTCCCCGGTCTGCAGGACGAGGGCCCGGTCGCGCGCCCGCTGTCCGAGCCGGCGAGCACCACCCGCGGCCTGGCCGTCGAACTCGCCGGTGCCGGCGGCAACCGCAGCGGCCTCTGGGAATGCACGCCCGGCCGCTTCGAGCGCCAGCTGGTGCAGGCCGAGGTGATGCACATCCTGGCGGGCGCCTGCAGCTTCACGCCGACCGGCGGCCAGGCGCAGCAGATCCGCGCCGGCGACACGCTGTTCTTCCCGGCCGACACAACGGGTGTCTGGCACATCACCGAAACCCTGCGCAAGGTCTACGTGGTCATGGCCTGATCCTGCCGCGCCGCCGCGAAGCGCCCGATCGAGAACGCCTCGATCGGCGTCGACGTGCGCCCGGTCGCCAGCAGCTCGGCCATCACCTCGCCGACGCCCGGGCTGATCGCAAAGCCCTCGCCGTTGAAGCCGAACGCGTAGTGCAGCCCGGGCACGCGCACGCTCGGCCCCAGCACCGGCACCGCATCGCCGGTGTAGCCCTCGATGCCGCTCCAGACGCGGATCAGCTGCACGTTCTCGAACGCCGGCACGAAGCGGCGCAGCTCGCGCAGCTGGCGCAGCGTGTTGTCGGGCAGCACCTGCGAGCGCACCGGATCGCACAGCGCCGGGCCCTTGAGCCCGCCGCCGAAGACGATGTTGCCGCGCGCGATCTGGCGGAAGTACAGGCCCTCGGTCTCGATCGGCGTCGACACCCCGATCGACGGCCCGATCGCATACGGCAGCGGCTCGGTCACGCCCATCTGCGGGCCGCGCGCGTCCAGCGGCACCGGCTCGCCGAAGGCCTGCGCAAAGCGCGCCGACCAGGCCCCGGTGGTCACCAGCAGCTGGGCCGCTCGGTAGCGGCGCCCGTCGACCGTGTGCGCGACGAACTCGCCGCCCTCGCGCTCGACCTGCGCGACCTCGCTGTGCTCGTGGATGTGCGCGCCGGCGCGCTGCGCCGCGCGCGCGAAGGCCGGCCCGGCCAGGCGCGGGTTGGCATGCCCGTCCAGCGGCGACAGCGAGCCCGCCACCACCGCATCGCTGAAGATGCCCCAGCGCTCGCGCAACGCCGCGGCGCTGAACATCTGCAGGTCCAGGCCGAGCGGCTGCACCTCGCGCACGTGCTGTTCCAGCCGGGCCGCCTGCTGGTCGGTGTAGCAGACGCGCAGGTGGCCGTAGGGCACGAACTCGAGGTCCTCGCCCAGCAGCTCGTTGACGCGGCCCCACACGGCGCGCGCGCGGTTCGCGAGCGGGATCTGCTCGAGCGCGCGGCCCTGGCGGCGCACGTTGCCGAAGTTGGTGCCGCTGGCCTGGCGGCCGATCAGCTCGCGCTCCAGCAGCCGCACGCTCAGGCCGTGCCGGCGGCGCAGGAACAGCGCCGTCGTCGTGCCCATCAGGCCGCCGCCGATGACCAGCACGTCGCTGCGCAGGACTTCACTCATCGCCGGCCTCCTGCGTGCTCATCAGCAGCGGCTTCACCGGCGCCTGGCCGCGCAGGCGGCCGACCTGCTCGATCGGGATGTGCGCGCTCGCGGCGACGATCTCGGCCGCCGCATGGGCACAAAAGCGGCCCTGGCAGCGGCCCATGCCGACGCGGCTGAAGGCCTTGGCGCGGTTCAACTCCTGGCTGCCCAGCGCCCGCACGCTGTGGCGCAACTCGCCGGCCGTGACGGCCTCGCAGCGGCAGACGACCGCGTCGTCGGGCAAGGCCGCCGCGTGCGCATGCGGCCACGGGAAGGCCTGCGCCAGCCCCGCGCGGAAGCCGTCCATCGTCGCCAGCGTGCGCTGCAGGCCGGCCTGCTCGGCCGCGAAGCGCGTGCGCCCGCCTTCGTGCCCCAGGTCGTGCAGCGCGGCCAGCGCCGCCAGGCGGCCGGCCGCCTCGGCCCC
>NZ_JBFUFQ010000193.1:0-10911 GCF_056403355.1 Rhizobacter sp. P2_H3
TTGGCGAACTGCACGTAGGCATCGGCGACGCCGTACAGCGTCACGTTGGTGGAAGAGGCTTGCGCGTCTTGCGCATTGGCAGCCGAGGCAGCGGCGAGAGCAACCGCGGTCACGGCAAAGGTAGCGAGTTTCATGGGTTGGTTTCTGCGATGGCAGGTGGTCAAAACCGCGCCATCGTAGGAATCGCTGGCGGACGGGAACCTGTCCGGCAGATGACAAATTTGTCAGTGTCCTTCCGTGTGCGAACCCTTCGCATCAAAAACCACAAAGTCACACAAACACAATAATTACCACATAGCATGGGTGGGATCGACACGCTCCCAACCTCAGTCGGAACCCCCATGCACGCCATCCCTACCCCGCGGCCGGCCACACCGGCCCGCCACACATCGCTCCGCCACACACCGTCTGCATCGACTGCAGCCGCTTCCGCCCGGCGCTTCGCGCTGGGGGTGAGCGTCGCGATCTCCGTCGCGCTGACCGCCTGCGGCGGCGGCAACGACAACAAGGATTGCGGCTCGGCGGGCAACACCCGCGACCTGCATTGCGCGCCTTGAGCACGACGAACCCACGGACCGATGCCATGACGCTCAACCGCCGCAATTTCCTCCGCACCGCCGCTGGCTCCACCGTCGCGCTGGGCCTGTTCCCGCCCGCCATCCAGAGGGCCCTCGCGATCCAGGCCAACAACACGACCGGCACGCTGAAGGATGTCGAGCACATCGTGCTGCTGATGCAGGAGAACCGCTCGTTCGACCACTACTTCGGCACGCTCAACGGCGTGCGCGGCTTCGCTGATCCGTTCGCGATCCCGGTGCCCGATGCCGGCGCCATCCAGCGCCGCACGGTCTGGTCGCAGCCCAACGCCGTGAGCGGTGCCGCGCCGGCGGTGGTCGCGCCCTTCCACCTGAACACCACGCAGAACTTCAACGTGATGCGGGTGGAGGGCACGCCGCACTCGTGGGGCGACGCGCAGTACGCCTGGGACCAGGGCCGCATGAACACCTGGACCACCTACAAGAAGAACCATGCGATGGGTTACTACACGCAGGACGACCTGCCCTTCCAGTACGCGCTGGCGAATGCGTTCACGTTGTGCGATGCCTACCACTGCAGCTCGCAGACCGGCACCAACACCAACCGCCTGTTCGCGTGGACCGGCACCAACGACGGCCTGGCGCTCGGCAACGGCCCTGCCACGTACAACGACTACGACTGGTTCGACGCCAACCCCGGCAATGACGGCGGCTACACCTGGACGACCTATCCCGAGCGTCTCGAGCGTGCCGGCATCACCTGGCAGGTCTACGAGAACATGGACGACAACTTCACCGACAACTGCCTGGCCGGATTCCATTCCTTCCGCGACGCGTACTACCAGCGCCCCGGCTACTCGGAAGCGCTGCGCCAGCGCGGCGTCGGCACGCGCGACCTCGACAAGCTGAAGGAAGACGTGCTCGCCGGCAAGCTGCCGCAGGTCAGCTTCATCGTCGCGACGGCAGAAGGGTCGGAGCACCCCGGGCCGTCGAGCCCGGCCCAGGGCGCCGACTACACCGCCAAGGTGCTGGATGCGCTGACCGCCGACCCCGCGGTCTGGAGCAAGACCGTGCTGTTCCTGAACTTCGACGAGAACGACGGCTTCTTCGACCACGTGCCGCCGCCGGCACCGCCCTCGTACGCCAGCTGGGATGCCGATCCGGCGAAGGCGGTGCTGGCGGGCGCGAGCACGGTGGACACCGCGGCCGAGTACCACGAGCACCTGAAGGCGTACCACACGGCGGCCTACGAGCCCTCGCTGCTGCACCGGCCGTACGGCCTCGGGCCGCGCGTGCCGATGTACGTGATCTCGCCGTGGAGCAAGGGCGGCTGGGTCAACTCGCAGGTGTTCGACCACACCTCGCCGCTGCAGTTCATCGAGCAGCGCTTCGGCGTGAAGGAGCCCAACATCTCGGCCTGGCGCCGTGCGGTGTGCGGCGACATGACGTCGGCCTTCAACTTCGCCGACCCGAACAACGCCGAGTTCTTCAGGAACCTGCCGGCGACCACCGCGTTGGCGGACCGTGCACGCGCGCTGCCCCAGCGCACCGTGCCCACGCTGCCGAACGAGGCCGCGATGCCGGTGCAGGCCAAGGGCACCCGCCCGTCGCGCGCACTGCCGTACGAGTTGCACGTCAGTGCGGTCTGCACCCCGGCCTCGCAGCAGGTCACGCTGATCTTCTCGAACACCGGCCGCGCGGCAGCGGTCTTCCACGTCTACGATCGCCTGCACCTGGATGCCGTCCCCCGGCGCTACACCGTCGAGGCCGGCAAGCAGCTGCGGGGCAACTGGGCCCTGGCAGCGGACCTGGGCGTCTACGACCTCTGGGTGCTCGGGCCGGCCGGACTGCATCGCCATTTCACCGGCAACGCCAGCACGCTCGCCGTGGCGAGCCGGCCTAATCCGGAGATCCAGGTCTGCTACGACGTCGCCAACAGCGACCTGGTGCTGAAGCTGCACAACACCGGCACGGCGGACTGCACCTTCAGCGTGCGGGCCAATGCGTATTTCGACGCCACGGTGCAGACGGTGGCGGTCGGCCCGGGCGGCGAACAGACGCTGGCGTGGGCGCTGAAGGACAGCGGCAACTGGTACGACTTCAGCGTCGGCGTGCCGGCGCTGCCGGGCTACAGCCGCCGCTTCGCCGGGCGCCTGGAAACCGGCGCGCACCTGGTCAGCGACCCGGYGATGTTCGGCCCCGCGGTCGCCGACCAGCCGTCCATCACACGTTGACCCGGCGCAAGCCGTCCGTCCGCCGGGCGGCTTGCGGCATCATCGCCACATGCTCCAGCAAGATCGTCATCAGCGCATCCGGGCCCTGCTCGCCGGCGACGGGCAGGCCAGCACCGAGCGCATCGCCAATGAACTGGGGGTGTCGCGCGAGACGGTGCGGCGCGACGTGCTCGCGCTGGAAGCCGCCGGGCAGCTGCGCCGCGTGTTCGGCGGCGTCCTGGCCTGCGACACCGAGGCCGAGCTGCCGCTCGCGCAGCGCAACAAGATCCATGCGCTGGACAAGCGCGCGATCGTGCGCGCTGCGGCACGCCTGCCGCAGCCGGGCCAGTCCTTGTTCATCGATGCCGGCAGCACCGTGTCGATGCTGGCGCAGGAGCTGGCCTCGCTGCGCGACTTCACGGTGATCACCAACTCGTTCGACGTGGCATTGAAGCTCGCCAGCCCGACGCTGGACGGCGGCTCACCCCGGCACCAGGTGCATGTGCTCGGCGGACGGCCGCGGCCGGAACTGGCCGCGAACTACGGCGACGCCACCGTGGCCGAGGTGATGCGCTGGCGGGTCGACTGGGCCCTGCTCTCGCCCGTCGGCGTGGAGGCGCGCATGGGCGCCAGCAGCTTCGATCCGTCGGAGGCGGAGCTGGCGCGCGCGATGGTGCGCCAGGCCCGGCGCACCGTGCTGCTGGCCGACCACAGCAAGATCGGCGTGTGCGCCCGGGTCGCGTTCTGCGGCATCGAGCAGGTCCACCAGCTGATCACCAACAAGCGGGCCCGGGAATCGGCGGCGCTGCACGCGCTGGCCGACGCGGGCTGCGAGTTGACGCTGGTGTGACGGGTGTGATCGAGGCGGGCAACCCGCGCTCGATCAGATCGAGAACCCCAGCAGCATCGCGACGCCGGCTTCCTTGTTCGGCCGCACGAAGCTGTCGCGCGTCAGGCGGCTCATCTTGATCGTCAGCGCATCGGTCAGGAACCACTTGGTGTACAGCGCGTTGATCTCGCCGCTCACGTAGAGCTGCGCCAGGCTGCGGTCGACCGACGCGAGCAGCGCGGTGTCGCCCTTGCGCACCATCACCGCGTACGGCTCGACCGACAGTGCCAGGTTGCTGACCTGGAAGGTGTCGAGCGCCTTGTCGTTGGAGGCCAGGCCGAGCAGCAGCGAATCATCCTGCGGGAAGGCGCGCACGCGGCCTTCCTTCAGCGCCTTGTAGGCTTCGCCGTTGCTCGCGAAGGTGGTCAGCTGCGCATGCAGCTCGCCGTTGGCCAGCTGGTTGAAGAGCTTCTCCGAGGTCGTGCCCTTGCTGAGCGCCACCGGCAGGCCGTTCAGGTCCTTCACCGACTCGACCTGCAGGTTCTTCGGCGTCAGCAGGCGCATCGAGGCGACGAAGAAGGTGTAGCTGAAGGCGACCTTCTCCTGGCGTGCGCGGGTGTTGGTGGTCGAGCCGCATTCCATGTCGATCTCGCCGCTCAGCAGCTTCGGGATCCGCTCCGGTCCGCTGACGACCTTGTATTGCACCTTCAGGTCGGGCAGCTTCAGCTCGCGCTTGATGCCTTCGACCGCATTCAGGCACAGGTCGACTGAGTAGCCGACCGGTTGCTTCTGTTCATTCAGGAACGAGAACGGTCGCGCGGCCTCGCGCACGCCGAGCACCACGACCTTGGTCTCGCGGATGCGGGCCATCGTGTCGGCGGGGGCCTGTGCCTGCGCCTGGGCGAATGCCGCACCGCTGGCACCGGCCAGCAGCAGCAGGCCCGTCACGTGGCGCACGACGTGGCGCATCACGCCGTGAAAAGGGGAGAACATCTTGGAAGCTCCGACCAAAAAGGGTCGAATTATAGGGTTTACCCTATTCGCATTTCCGTGACGGAGGTCGCACTGGACGGGAACCTCTATCCCCTTGTTTCGGGGGAGTTTTGCTTGACGGACCTCAAATGGGCAGGCTAGGTGGGCGGCCCTTCAGCAACGGCAAACCGCGGTAACGCCCTTCGAAGTAGCGCTTCTCGACATCCTCGCTCTCCCGGCCCTCGAAGTCGTGTACCGATCGAAGCTGGGTCGCGCCGTTGGCATCGCGCTCGACGATCCAGATCTGGTCGCGGCGCAGCAGCTTCGTGCCCATCAGGTGGGTGTCGTGCGTCGTGAAGACCAACTGGGAGGGATCTTCGCTGTCCAGATGCTTGTCGATCAGCGCAGCGACGATCTTCGGGTGCAGGCTGCTGTCGAATTGATCGACGGCAAGTACTGCACGGCTGCCGTATCCCTTGATCGACCACGGAACAAAGAATCCGATCAGATTCCTGGTCCCTTCTGACTGATCGTCGGGATCGACGGATCCGGCCTGGAACGCAGACACCGGAACATCCAGGTCTCGCAAGAATGCGGCGAGCTCCTGCGCAAGGCTCGGGAGTCCTTTCGCCGCCAGTTCCTGAGCAGAGACCGCGTACCTCTGCATGCCGCGCAGCACCACTTCGACACTCTGGCTCAGCCAGGTGAATGGACGCCGCAGTTGCTTCATCTCCGCGTTGCTGTTCGCGACAGCCTGCGAGATGAACAACAGGTTCGGTGGCGTCAATTTCCGCCATGCCTGATGCAGGTCACCCCCGCCTTCGAGTTCAGGGCCAAAGGCATAGCCCTCGGTCTCGTCAGCGTAGCGCCGCTCGTACAACAGGGTCTCGTTCCCTTGCGGAAAGGCCGCCAGTCGCTCGTGCACGAGCCTTGAGCGTGTCGCTGCCAGCTCGAACTGGTATCGAACTCCATCCTGGATGAAATGGACCTCGAATGAACTCGGCGCCTGCGCCAATGCCGGATCGAGCGCGAACGGGGTCACTGGCAGCGCAGGGGCCAGTGCACTCGACGACAGATTCGCGATCAAACCGATCACCGACAGCGCCTGCAAAAGGTTGCTCTTCCCCGCTGCATTCGGCCCATACACCGCACACACCTTCAGCAAGTCGGGAAACTTCTCGCCACTGAGCGGCGCCTTGAAGGTGTTCCTGCCCTTGCGCAGCCGCGGCGCGGCCACCATCGACAGCGTCTGCCGCTCCCGGAACGACCGGAAATTGGCCACGGAGAACTCAATGAGCATGGCGGATGCAACAGGTCAGGACCGGGCAAGTGTCTCACCCGGCAATACCACGGGTGCATCGCCGACAATCCCCCGAATGTCCACCGAAGATTTCCGCGTCCTGGCCGTGATCCCGCCGATGACGCAGCTCAACACGCCGTACCCGTCCACGGCCTATCTCACGGGCTTCCTGCGCTCGCGTGGCATCACGGCCGTGCAGGAGGACCTGGCGCTCGCGCTGGTGCTCGACCTGCTGTCCCCCACCGGCCTCGACCAGGTCCGCGACCGCGCGCAGGCACAACCCGAGGCGCAGCGCTCCGCGCCGGTCACCGTCTTCCTCGACGCCTTCGACCGCTACCGCTCCACCATCGCCCCCACCATCCGCTTCCTGCAAGGGCGCGACTCCACCCTCGCGCACCGCATCGTCGGCCGCGACTGGCTGCCCGAGGGCACGCGCTTCCGCTCGCTCGACGTCTACGTCGACGACGAGGGCGGCGACCCGCTCGCCTGGGCCTTCGGCGCGCTCGGCCTGCAGGACCGCGCCCGTCACCTCGCGACGCTCTACCTGAACGACCTGGCCGACGTGCTGCGCGACGCCATCGACGGCCGCTTCGAGTTCGTGCGCTATGCCGAGCAGCTGGCCGCGAGCCAGGCCGATTTCGATCCGCTGGCCAGCGCGCTGTCGGCCGCGCCGAACCTGGTCGACGAGCGCCTCGCCGCACTCGCACTGGCCGCGGTCGAGCGCCACCGCCCCCACCTGCTGCTGCTGTCGGTGCCCTTCCCCGGCTCGATGTACGCCGCGCTGCGCATCGCGCAGGCCGTGAAGGCGGCGCACCCGCAGATCGCCATCGCGCTCGGCGGCGGCTTCGTCAACACCGAGCTGCGCGAGCTGTCGGAGCCGCGCGTGTTCGACTTCGTCGACGTGGTGACGCTCGATGCCGGCGAACGCCCGCTGCTCGCGCTGATCGACCACCTGCAGGGCAAGCGCTCGCAGCAGCGGCTGGTGCGCAGCTTCGTGCGCGAGGCCGAATCGGGCGCAGTCCGCTACATCAACGGCTTCGCCGAGCCCGACATCCCGTTCGACCAGGTCGGCACGCCCACCTGGGACGGCCTGCCGCTGGACCGCTACCTGTCGCTGCTCGACATGCTGAACCCGATGAACCGGCTGTGGAGCGACGGCCGCTGGAACAAGCTGACGGTGGCGCACGGCTGCTACTGGAAGAAGTGCAGCTTCTGCGACGTGAGCCTCGATTACATCGCCCGCTTCGAGCAGGCCTCGTCGACGACGCTGGTCGACCGCATCGAGGCCATCGTGCAGGAGACCGGGCAGACCGGCTTCCATTTCGTCGACGAGGCCGCGCCGCCGAAGGCGCTGCGCGCGCTGGCCGCCGAGCTGCAGCGCCGCAAGGTCGAGATCACCTGGTGGGGCAACGTGCGCTTCGAGAAGACCTTCGACCGCGAGCTGTGCGAAGAGCTCGCCGCCAGCGGCTGCATCGCGATCTCGGGCGGGCTCGAGGTGGCCTCCGACCGCTTGCTGAAGCTGATGAAGAAAGGCGTGTCGGTCGAGCAGGTGGCGCGCGTCACGCAGGCCTTCTCGGAGGCCGGCATYCTGGTGCACGCGTACCTGATGTACGGCTTCCCGACGCAGAACGAGCAGGACACGGTGGACGCGCTCGAGTACGTGCGTCAGCTGTTCGAGGCAGGCTGCATCGCGAGCGGCTTCTTCCACCGCTTCGCCTGCACCGTGCACTCGCCGGTCGGCCTGCAGCCCGCCGACTACGGCATCTCGCTGCAGCCGCTGCCGCCGGGCCGCTTCGCGAAGAACGACGTCGGCTTCATCGACCCGACCGGCACCGACCACGACGCAATGGGCCGCGCGCTGAAGAAGGCGATCTACAACTACATGCACGGCATCGGGCTGGACGCTGACGTGCGCAGCTGGTTCGACGTGCGCGTGCCGAAACCGACGGTCGGCCGGCACCGCATCGCGAAGGCGCTGCAGCAGGTGCAGTAGGTCGGGAAAACGAGCCCGCTCTTCCGTTCCGGTACACACGTACCATAGGTCCGAGACCCACCGCCTTTGGCCCGTTTTTCGTGTCGATCGGCACCCCACTCCTTCCCAGAATCGGCTCCCACTGATGGCGCATGACGCGCCCGATGGAGCCCGAGATGTACCGATCGCCGTTCTTCAGCATCATCACCACGACCCACCTGCGCGCACCGCTGCTGGCGCGCGCCCTGCGCTCGCTGCGCGCCCAGACGTTCCAGGATTTCGAGGTCATCGTCGTGGCCGACGCGCTCGACGGCGACACGGCCACCGTCTGCGCCGAACTGCTGCGCGAGCAGGACATGTTCATCAAGCGCTGCGGCCGCTGCGGCCCGGCCGAGAGCCGCAACCAGGGCATGCGGCTCGCACGCGGCGAGTGGGTGATGTTCCTCGACGACGACGACACCTTCGCGCCCGAGCACCTGCAGCGCACGCAGGCCCACATCAGCGCCCACCCTGAGGCCAAGGTGCTGTACTCCGATTTCGACGTGCTGAACGAAGACCGCGAGAAGGACCTGCACGCGGTCCTCGCGCGCACCCGCATCCACCTCGGCGGCCACCCGATCGAATCGCTGCACGTGAAGAACTTCATCCCGAACAACGCGCTGGTGTTCCACCGCCTGGCGCTCGAAGGCTGCAGCGTCGACCCGCATCTCGAATCGCAGGAAGACTGGGATTTCCTGCTCTCGGTGTGCCAGAAGGCGATGCCCCAGTACTACGAGGGTGGCGGCGCGATCGTGCACAAGGACGAGGTGAACCCCGGCCTGCACCGCGGCACCGCGCCGGCGGCCACGAACAACACGGTCGTCGTCGACTTCCTGCACACCTACCGCCGCTGGCGCGCGCCCACGCCCTTGCTGCAGGCCCAGCGCCAGCAGCTGATCCAATCCGTCGGGCTCAGCCTGCCGGTGGCCTGGTTCTGATCCGGCGCGTGGTCTAGGGCCTGTTAACAAGCCCTAAACTGGCGCTCCCCCGAGGGGCCGAACGAGCCCCCAGGGCCGTCACCACCGACCGGAGGAGTTTCCCTTGAACCTGATCGATCCTGCGCGCCGCGCCCTGCGGCATGCGTTGCTGGCGTGCGCCCTTGTGGCGGCTGCCGGCTGCACCACCATCAGCACCGCCCCCGACCCGCTGAAGACGCCGCCGAAGGCGAACGAGAGCGTGGCCGTGGTGAGCATCACCGGCAACACGGCCCAGGTCACCGCGATGGACGTCGCCTCGGTGACGCGGCTCAATGCCGATGGCAGTTCCAGCGGCAGCATCTTCAACCTGACGCAGGTGGCACCCGGCCTCGCGCGCGACACCTCGCTGTTCGTCGGCGTGCTGCCGGCCGGTGCCTACGAGTTCTCGGGGCTGTCGAACAGGGCGACGAACCAATCCCTGCGCATGACGCCGACGATGCGCCAGCGCATCGGCCGCTTCACCATCGTCCCCGGCACGCCGACCGACCTCGGCCGGCTCATCATGACGCCGGTGAACACGAACGTCGTCGTCGGGCGCAGCGCGACCATCACGTCGAACCTGCCGATGATGCAGCGCTTCGCTCCCGAGCAGGCGCAGCGCTTTGCCGGCACGACGCCCGGCGGCTGGGACGGCACGCGCACGTCGAACGACCTGGTCGAGGAGTACGCGCGGCTGCGGCCGGTCGGTGCCGACAACATGGTCGAGCTGTCCGATGGCCGGGTCGTCGCCGCCTCGCGCCTGGGCAGCCTGCTGATCCGGTCGACGGAGGGCCACTGGCGCGTGCTGCCGAGCACCGGACTGGAGTCGCTGCTGCACGTGACCCCGGTCGACCGCCCGGATGCCAGCCTGGTCGCGGCCGGCGAGTTCAGCACGCTGCTGCGCCTTCCACCGGGTGGCGACCGGCTGGTGCCGATCGACACCGGCGACCTGCCGCCCGGCAACCTGCTGTTCGTCGACGGCAACGACCGCACCGGCTGGTACATCGCCGAGCAGAGCGGCACCGAGGTGACGCTCTTCAAGTCGCCTCGCCTGGTCGCCGGCACCTGGACGCCGGTGCGCAAGGAAAGCGTCGCAAACAGCTTCTGGAGCGGCGCGAACTCGTTCTGGATCTGGCGCGCCCCGCAGGGCCTGACCTACGCGCTGAGCACCGGCCAGATCCAGTCGCTCGACTACGCGAGCGGCATCTGGCGCACCACCACGGCCCCGAACAACAGCCGGATCGTGACGATCGAGTACCACCCTGGCGGTTCGCTGGGCATCGTCACCTCGCCGGGCGGCGGCTTCGCGGGGGTGTTCGCGTCGCTGTACCTGTCGAAGGACATGGGTGCCAACTGGAGGGAGATCAAATCGGACTTCAACGTGAAGGTCGCTCCGCCCTACGAGACGCTGGGCGGCACGCTGCTGAACCCGGGCGGCGTCTTCACCGACCAGGTACTGAAGGCGAGCGACGACGGCGGCAAGACCTGGAAGAAGCGCGGTGATTTCCCGCTGGCCTGGCACCTTGTGCAGTTGCCCTCGGGCAAGACCTTCGCGGTCGACCGCGGGCAGCTCGGCCTGTTCTCGATCCGCTCGTCCACCGACGAAGGCACGAACTGGAAGACGGAGTACAGCAATTTCGACGCGAAAGCGTACGAGTCGTCACAGAAGAAATAGCGTCCTGCTGCGCGAGGATCGCTCCAACTGGTATTCAATTGGATATTCTGACGGCAGCATCTATCCAGAGGGAGCGATTAAAAATGGTCATGACCACTTCCGCCTCGGGCGGTTCCGCGCGCCGCGTGCTGGCGTCCTTGGTTCTGTCGGTGGCGGCCGCGGCCGTGCACGCGGCCTACCCGGCCTGGAAACCCGACACGTTCTACGCGGCGGGCACGATCGTGTCGTACGCCGGGCACGACTACAAGGCCTGGGTCGCGCAGACCGACTACACCGGCACCGGCTGGAACCCGACGACGGCGAGCTGGTGGCAGGACCTCGGGCCGAGTGGCGGCACGCCGCCCGCGCCCGCGCCGGCCCCTGTCCCCGCTCCGGCACCCGCCCCGGCTCCCGCGCCAGCACCTTCGCCCGCCCCCGCC
>NZ_JBFUFQ010000194.1:0-10832 GCF_056403355.1 Rhizobacter sp. P2_H3
CACCCTGGGCTCGTCGCGCGGCGAGCGCCACAGCGCCGCATCCTCGTGCCGCAGCTGGTACGACGCCACCGGTCGCCCGAGCAGGAAGCCCTGGATCTCGTCGCAGCCATGCGAGCGCAGCCGCGCGAGCTGCGAGGCCGTCTCGGCGCCCTCGGCATTCACGCGCATGCCCAGCGCGTGCGCAAGCGAGACGATCGAGCCGACGATCAGGTCGACCTTCGGGTCGCGCTCCATGTTCTGCGTGAACGCGCGGTCGATCTTGACCTTGTGGAACGGGAAGCGCCACAGGTAGGCCAGGCTCGAGTAGCCGGTGCCGAAATCGTCCATCACGATCCGCGTGCCCAGCGCCTGCAGCGTCTGCAGGGTCTGCAGCACCTGCTCGGTGTTGCGCATCAGCAGCGATTCGGTGATCTCCAGCTGCAGGCGCTGCGGCGCGAGGCCCGAGCGCGTCAGGCACTCCGACACCACGCCGACCAGGTCGCCCTGGAACTGCGCCGCCGACAGGTTCACCGACACCTCGAGGTGCTGCGGCCAGCGCACCGCCTCCTCGCAGGCGCGCAGCAGCACCCAGCGGCCGAGCGCCTCGATCAGCCCGGCCTGCTCGGCCAGCGGGATGAATTCGGCCGGCGAGATCGCGCCGCGGTCGGGATGCGACCAGCGCGCGAGCGCCTCGTAGCCGCTCAGGCGCAGCGCCTGCGCCTCGAACAGCGGCTGGAAGTGCAGCGTCAGCTGGTCGGACGCGATCGCATGGCGCAGCTCGTGCACCAGCGCGCGGCGCAGCTGCAGGTCGGCATCCATCGCGGCGTCGTAGAAGCTGAACTGGCCGCGGCCATCGGCCTTCGCGCGGTGCAGCGCCAGGTCGGCCTTGTGCAGCAGCTCGTCGCGCGTCAGCCCGTCGGTGCCGTAGATCGCCGCGCCGACGCTCGCGCCGCCCTCCACGCGCCGCCCGCCCTGCTCGTGCGGCGCCGCCAGCACGTCGACCACGCGCTGCGCGAGCGAGGAGACATCGTCCGAGCCGCGCACGCCGCTCTGCAGGATCGCGAACTCGTCGCCGCCCAGGCGCGCGACCAGGTCGAACTGCCGCACCACCTCGCGCAGCCGGCCCGCGACGGCGCACAGGGTGCCGTCGCCGGCGGCCTGGCCGTGCGTGTCGTTGACCAGCTTGAAATGGTCGAGGTCCAGGCACAGCACCGCGAACTTCGGGCCGCCGGCGCGCGCACGCGCCTCGGCCTCGCTGAGCGCCGCCGTGAAGCTCGCGCGGTTCATCAGCCCGGTCAGCGGGTCGTGCTCGGCCAGGTAGCGCACCTGGTCCTCGGCCTGGCGCTCGAGCCGCGAGCGCACGAACCACTGCCGCAGGCTCAGGCCGAGCAGCAGCGCCAGCGCCAGCACCACCGCGATCGCCACCCGCACGAAGGCTGCCGCGATGCGCGCCGCCCGCTCGGCCTGGTCGACATACACCTCGACCACGCCGCCGACGTTGCCGTGCGCGCCCTGCACCGGCACATAGGCCTCGCTGTAGACGCGCGGCCGGTCGGCGCGCTGCGACTGCCGCAGGTAGATGATGCTGCGCCCGCCGAGCACCAGCTCGCGCACCTCGGGGCTGCGGGCCAGCGTATCCAGCGGTGCCGCAGCCCGCGCGCGCGCCAGCTCCTCGGCGCCCAGGCCGAGCTGCTCGGACACCAGCAGCTCGCGCCCGTGCGGGTCGTAGAACTTGAAGCGGAACACCTCGCCCAGGTGGCGCAGCCGGCTGAGCTGCTCGAGGGCGGCCGGCGTCAGCGGGCCACCGGCGAAAAGGCTGTCGAGGTCGGGCACGGTGTCGCGCACATAGCCCGCCCACTGCTGCGCGCTGTGCTCGGCATCGGCGCGCAACTGCGCGCGCGACGCCGTCTTCATCGCCCAGGCCACCATGGCGCACGCGAGCGCACCGGCCAGCAGCCAGCCGAGCAGCGCGCGCCACGGGGATTTGAGCGAGGTCATTCGAAACTCCGGCAACCGTTCGAGCCCGGTCCAACCACCGGGCGACGGCTTTCCAGCGACAGATATCGGCAGCGCCGCGGCCGACCTGAGCCATCCCCGGTGAAAGCCCTGACGCAGCTCGCGTGAGGTATGCACGCTGCCACGCCCGGCGTGCTCAAGATGCCCGGGAGCGGGCCGAGATTGACGGCGAGCCCCGACATGCCCCATCGCCTGCAATCCGTTCCGCCGTTTCCCCCCGTTCCGTTCCCCGCCGCCGGCAGCCACCTGCCGCCGACCGCGCCGGAAGAGCCAGGCGCCCGTGCGCTGCGCCGCCGTGGCGAGCGCATGCGCATGCTGCGCATGAGCGTCGCGAGCTATGCGATCGACGCGCTGCTGCTGTTCCTGCTGCACGCGGCCGGCGCGGTCGGCCTGCTGCCGCCCGTCATCTACCTGCTCGGCGGCGCGCTCGCCGGCGGCGCCTTCTTCCTGATGCTGAACCGCGGCTGGAGCGAACGCTTCGCCGATCCGTACCTGACCGGCCCGCAGATGCTGACGGCCTCCGGCCTGCAGCTGGCGATGGTGGTGCTGGCGCCCGCGGTCGGCGTGCTGTCGATCAGCATCGTCTTCATCGTGTTCGCGTTCAGCGCGCTGCGGCTCACGCCGCGCCAGGTGGTGCCGCTGTGGGCCGTGATCTCGCTCGGGCTCGCCCTCGCGATCGGGCTGGCCGAGCAGGCCCCGGCGCTGCCGGTCGCCACGCGCTGGCAGGCGGCGCTGTCGGCGGTGTGGCTGTCGATGGCGATCGGGCGCTGCGCGGTGGTCGGGCTGTACGGCGCCTCGGTGCGGCAGCTGCTGGGCACGCGCAACCGCGAGCTCGCGCAGGCGCAAAACCAGCTGCACACGCTGGCCACGCGCGACGAGCTGACCGGCGCGCTGAACCGCCGCGCGATCCTCGGTGCGCTCRACGACGCGCTGCAGGCCGGCGCGCGGCCGTCGGTGGCGCTGATGGACCTCGATCATTTCAAGCTGGTCAACGACAACCACGGGCACCTGGTGGGCGACACCGCGCTGCGCCGCTTCGTGCTCGGCGCGGTGCGCTCGCTGCGGGCGGACGACCGCATCGGCCGCTACGGCGGCGAGGAATTCCTGCTGCTGCTCGCCACCAGCGAGCCGGCCACCGCGCTCGCGATCGCCGAGCGGGTGCGCCGCGCGGTGTCGGGCGAGGCCTGGGGCGACGTCGCCGCGGGCCTGCACATCACCGTCAGCATCGGCCTGGCGACCTTGCGCGAAGGCGAAACCGCCGAGCAGTTGCTGCAGCGTGCCGACGAGGCGCTGTACCGCGCCAAGGCAGAAGGCCGCGACCGGGTGGTGTCGGGATAGGTCACCAGGGCTTCGACAAGCTCAGGGCGAACGGGTACTTGAAAGCGCGCGTGCTGGGTCCCACATGCGCTGTCTGGAGGATCTCCCCGTGGGTGCCAACGACGCCTTTCTGCTCGATGCCTATTCCGAGACCGTCTCCGGCGTGGTCGAGCGCGCCGGGCCGAGCGTCGCGTCGGTCAAGGTGGTCGGCCACGCCAGCAACCGCGATGCGGCGCTCGGCGGCGGTTCCGGCTTCCTGTTCACGCCCGACGGCTACCTGCTGACCAACTCGCACGTGACGCGCGCCGGCGGCAGCGCGCTGCCGTCGCCGCAGGTCACGCGCCAGCGCGTGTCGCTGAGCGACGGCCGCGAGTTCGATGCGCGCTGGGTCGGCGACGACCCCGACACCGACCTCGCGCTGCTGCACATCGACGGCATGTCGCGCGGCGGGCTCACGCCGCTGCCGATCGGCCGCTCGGCGCTGCTCAGGCGCGGCGAGATCGCGATCGCGATCGGCAACCCGCTCGGCTTCGAGCACACCGTGACGGCCGGCATCGTCAGCGCGCTCGGCCGCAGCATGCGCGCCGGCACCGGCCGGCTGATCCCGGACGTGATCCAGACCGATGCGGCGCTGAACCCCGGCAACTCCGGCGGGCCGCTGCTGAACGCGCGCGGCGAGGTGATCGGCGTCAACACCGCGATCATCCGCGGCGCGCAGTCGATCAGCTTCGCAGTGGCGATCGACATCGCCGAATGGGTGATCCCGCAGCTGCTGCAGCACGGCCGGGTGCAGCGCGGCTACCTGGGCGTGGGCGGCAGCACGACGGCGCTCGACCGGCGCATCGTCGTCGGCCTCGGGCTCGGGCAATCGCATGGCGTGCGGGTGTCGGCGGTCGAGCCGGGCAGCCCGGCCGCGCGCGCCGGCCTGCGCGAGGGCGACCTGTTGATCGGCATCGACGGCCTGGCGATCGAGTCGGTCGACCGGCTGCACCAGGCGCTCGACGCGAGCCGCATCAACCGCGACTGCGTGCTGAAGCTGCTGCGCGGCAACGCGACCGGCCAGCCGCTGTACCTGACGGTGCGGCCGACGGTGGCGCATCCCCAACCCTGACGACGACCGCGCCGGCCGTGGCGCCTATGCTCGGCGAACGCGGTTGAACGCGTCTGGAGGACCGCCATGGCCACACGAGAGATCCTGATCGACGGCGTGCTGCTCAGCGTCGAGGTCGATGCCGCCGATGCGCCGCCCTCCACCGGCCTGGTCGAGCGCGGCGGCCTGGTCGAGCGCGGTGCGGTGGCCGACAAGGTGCGCGACATCGGCCAGGAGATGCGCAGCCTGCTGGCCGCCGTGACGCGGCCGGTGCGCGAGGCGCTGGAAGCGACGCAGCCCGACAGCTGGAGCGTCGAGCTGAACCTCGGCTTCAAGGGCGAGGCCGGCATCCCCTGCCTCACCAAGGGCGAGGCGAACGGCTCGATCAAGGTCAGCGCGAGCTGGAAGAAGCCCGCCGCGGCTTGAGCTTGTCGCCCAGGCAGCCCGGCGGCGCGCCGATCAGGCGGCAGCGCTCGCCGGGGTCGAGGTCGCGGCTGGCCTGCGCCTGCGCTTCTTCCATCACGCGCTTGCCGTCGGTCGGGATGAGGCGGCCGTTGCGGTCGATCAGGTAGCCGCCCTGCGCCGTCAGCTGCGTCTCGGCGAAGACCTGCAGGTCGGTCTCGAGGATCGGCTCGGTCGACGGCAGGCGGTAGACCCGCAGGCGCTGCTGGTCCGGCAGCCGCACCACCATCACGCCGCCGCTGCGGCTGAATGCCGGCTGCGCCGGCCAGCCCTTCAGCACGACCGGCGGGGCCGCCGGATCGTCGAGCGACCGCACCTCCAGCCCGTCGCCGGAGGCGCTCTGCCCGAAGGCATGGCGCCCGCTCGGATCGACGTTCATCTCGGCCCGCAGGCTGCCGCGCGCCGCACCGCCGCGCAGCTCGAGCAGCTCCCAGCCGGACGGGCCGCGCAGTGCCACCAGCCCGGTCGCCTCGTTGACGATGAGGCTGCCGCGCGACGAGGGCCCGAGCTGCAGCGATGGGGTCGACGACTCGGCCCGCAGGTCCCACAGCTCGGTGTGCCGGGCGTCCCACAGCTGCAACACCCGGCCGCCGCCGCGCAGCGCCATGTTCATGCCGTCCGGCGCCTCCCGCTCGATGCGGCGCAGCACGCGCGCCGTGCCCTGCTCGATCGCCTGCACCTCGATCCGCACGCGCCCGGGCAGCACGGTCTTGGTCGCGAACAGCCGCGCATGGCCGAGCACCAGCGAATCGGCACGCGGGTCGAACCGGCCGGCGCCGCCTCGACCGGTGGCCTCGGCCGCGGGCATGCGGAACAGCGGTTGCTCGGCGGCGGTGTAGAGGAGCCATTCGCTGCCATCGCGCACCAGGTGCAGGTCGTCGGCGCGTGCGATGACGCCATCGTGCCGGTGCCACGACAGCTGCCGGCCGCTGGCCAGGTCGAAGCCGCTCAGGCACTGGCGTTCGGCCGTCTCGCAGTGGCCCGAGAGCACCAGCTGCGATTCGTCGGGCGACACGCCGATCTCGACCACCGAGTCGTACAGGTCGGGCGTGTCCAGCTGCTGCAGCAGCTGGCCGTCGCCCAGCCGGCGCAGCTGCAGCGCGTCGCCGGTGGGGCTGCGCATCGCGGTCACCATGCGGGACTCGTCGCGGCTCACCCACCACGGCGCCACGCGGTCGCCGAGCGGCCGCAGGCGCGGGCGCAGGTCGTACACGCGCACCGCGCCGTCGGCCGCCTTGATCGCCAGCCGGTTGCCCTGCTCGCTCAGGCTCACCAGCGACTCGTAGGTGTCGCGCACCGGCATGTCGAACGCGCCCTGCAGCCGCCACAGCCCGCCCGACACCAGGTCGGCAACCTGCACCTCGTTCGCGCCCCGCAGCAGCTTGACGATGCGCCGGCCGTCGCGGTTGATGACGATGTCGTCGACGCCGCCGCTTTCGCTGCGGTCGATGCGCTGGTACGGATGCGCGCCGCCGGCCGGGTCGAGCTGCAGGCGCTGCAGGTCGAGCAGGCACAGCTGCGGCATCACCGACACGCCCAGCGTGCCGCCGCCCTGCGCGAACGCATAGCCGAGGTCCTTGCACGGCTGCTCGTCGGCGCTGGCGGTCAGCGCGCCCCGGCCGTCGTAGGTGAACAGCCGCACGCCGAAGCCGGGCCAGCCCGGGCGTTGCACGGCGACGAGTTCGTCGCCTTCGGCGCGGAACACCGCGCCCATCAGGCCGCCGACCACGCCGGTGTCGGCGTTCTGCGGACGCCGCCGGAACAGCAGCCTGCCGTCGTCGACCGACCACACCCGCAGCTCGCTCGCATCGGCCGTGATGGCGGCCAGCCGCCGGCCGTCGGGGCTGAAGCCGAGGCGGCCGACATCGCCGCTGCCTTCGAGCACGCGTGGCGGCGCCGCCGTGCCGCTCGCCGCCGATGCCGGCCACAGCACCACGCCCGCGTCGGTGGCCGCCACCACCTGCCGGCCGTCGGTGCCGTAGGCCACGCTGTGCACGGCGCCCGGCGGGGCCGGCCAGGCCAGGCGGCGCTGCGGCCGCAAGGCCGGCAGGCCGAGCTCCCACTCGTCGACGCCCTCCGCACCGGCCACCAGCAGGTGCTGCCCGTCCGGCGCCAGCACGAGCGCATCGACCGGCCCGACCAGGTCGCGGGTCAGCCGCTGCGTCGCCCAGCGGTACTGCGTCGCCTCGATCACGGCGGGTGCCACGGCGTTCTGCCGCTGCGGGTCGCGCTCGAAGACATCGTTGGCGAGCGCCAGGCTCTGCTCCGCATTGACCGCCGCGACGCTGCCGGCGCGCGAGGCCAGCATCGACAGCCAGGTGTCGTCGCGCTGCTGCTGCGCCGTGGCCATCGCCGCCCGTGCCAGCGCGGTCTGCCGCTGCGCGGAGGCCGCCTGCTGCCGCGCCTGGTTGCCGACCCGCATCGCGGCCTCGCTGGCCTGGACCGCGTCTTCGCTGACCCGCTGTGCCTCCAGCTGGGTGGCGGCCGCATTGCGGTAGGCCGCCTGGGCATCCGCATTCGCCTTGTCGAGCAGCGCAATGGCGGCCTTGTTCGCCCTGTCCTTCTCGCGCTCCGCGTCGCGCTGGGCGGCCGACGTCGCCAGCCACCCCAGCAGCGCCGCGACGAACAGCCCGAGCGCCGAGAACCCCGCCACGGTGGCCCAGCGCAGCCGCTTCGCGATGCGCCGGTTGGCATGCAGCTGGTGGGCCGTCGCCTGCTTCTCGATGAGCATGCGCGCCTCGGCCAGGTCGGCGCGCTCGCGCTCGACGGCGATGCGCTTCGCCTCCTCGTCGGCGCGCGCGTACTGCAGCGCCAGCTCGGCCGCATCGCTCGCATCGAGGAACTCGCGCTCCAGCGCCGTGATCGCGTCGCGGTCGAACTCCGCGTTCGCCTGCTCGAGCGCGAGCCCGCCGAGCAGGAAGGCCTTGTCGAAATCGCCCTCGCGCCATTTCTCGGCCTGCTTGCGCAGGAAGGCGCGGCGCTCCCGCTGCACGCGCTGCTCGGCGAACAGGTGGTCGAGCAGGTCCCAGTTGCGCAGCAGCGACTCGTGCGCCACCTCGGCCACGTCGTCCAGCGGATCGCCCGACGGCGCGGGCGTGATCCGCACCAGCCGCTCGCGCACGAACTTGTCGAGCACCGCATCGACGTTCGGCGCATCGGCCACGCCGTGCAGCACGCGCCGCGTGGCCCGGCTGCGGAACACGGTGGCGGCCTCGCCCGGGCGCGACAGCGCAAGGAACACCTTCTGCGCAGCCAGCTGCTGCTCGCGCGACAGCTCGTTCTCGTACACCCGCTGGGCGGCCTCGGCCATCGCCTGGCGCGGGCTGCCCACCTCGCGGTAGGCGTCGCGCGTGATCAGGTTGCCCTTGCGCCGCGCCCACAGCGAGGTCAGGCTGAACTGCAGCAGCGGCAGGCTGGCGTCCTCGCCGACCACGCTCTTGATCAGGTCATCGACCAGGCCGGCCTGGAACTTCAAACCCACCTGCTGCGCCGGCCGCTCGATCGCCTCGCGCAGCCGCGTCGCCTCCATCGAGTACACCGAGAACTCGGCCTCGCCGTAGCGGCGGTTCAGGTCGGGGTATTCGCGGGCGAGCTGCGGCTCGACATCCTTGCGCATCGTCGCGACGACGCGGTGCGCCGCGCCCGGTGCATCGACGAGCGCGCACAGCGCAGCGACGAAGGCGAGGTGCGCCGCCGAGGTCTGCTCGGTGCGCAGCGTCAGCGCCTCCTCGAACTGGTCGACGACCAGCAGCACCGGCTGCGCGAGCCGCGCCAGCATCGCCACCGCATGGGCCGGGTGGTGCAGCATCTGCTCGGCATGCGAGCCGAGCGACGCGTCATCGGGTTCGAGCGTTCCGGCCGCGGCCAGCAGCGCGCCGGCCAGCTGCCGCAGCGGGGCCACGCCCGGCGTGAGCGGCGGCGGGTAGACCCACGCCGCGCTGCCGTCCACCGCGCCGCCGCGCAGGGCCGGCAGCAGCCCGGCCAGCACCAGGGACGACTTGCCGCTGCCTGACGCGCCGGTGACGAGCAGCAGCCGCTGCCGCTTCAGCCGCTCCACCAGCGCGGCGATCGGGTCGTCGCGGCCGAAGAAGTGCCTGGCATCCGATTCGCCGAACGCCGCCAGCCCGAGGTAGGGGCAGGCATCGTCCGACAGCTGCGGCAGCAGCGCCGCATCGTGCGGTGCGAGCAGCGGGCGCGCCACGTCCAGGCCGTGGCTGTAGCAGCGGCCGGCCCAGTAGTCGAGCATCGCCTGGCAGGCACGGCGCTCCTTCGTCTCGTCCAGGTAGGCGCCACCGGCCGCGCCGCGTTGCAGGAACCCGGCGACGTCGGGGAACATGCCGATCAGCTGCTGCCGCTCCGGGTCGGCCGCGCCGGCGCCCCCCTCGGCCAGCGCTTCGGCTTCCACCGCCACCTGGTCCAGCCGCAGCATCAAGGCCTCATGCACCTCCTGGAAGTCGGCGATCGTCTGGAACGGCAGTCGGTCCGGCTGGTTCATCGCCATTCCCCGCCCGCTCAGGCGCGGTGCCCGCCGGACACCCGGTCCTTCATGTCGCCGCACAGCTGCTTCAGGTCGGAATCGATGGTGTAGAAGCCGTAGTCGAAGTCATCGCAGAACTCGCCGAAGGCCGTGCAGGTCGACAGCGCGTCGTTGGCCGCGACGCCGCTGCCCAGCAGCTCGGCATGGCGGCCCAGGTCGGCGCAGCCGGCCGAGGTCCAGTCGGGCAGCATGCGCGTGATCGAGTCCGACAGCACCCGCCACTGGCGGCGGATCTCGTGGAAGCGCTGCGCCTCGGCGGCCTTGCGGATCACCGCGAGCCGGTTGTCCAGGCCCTGGCACAGCGTGTGCACCGTGGCGCCCTTGCGCAGCCTGGCCCCCAGCGCGCGGATCTCCTCGACCGCACGCGCGTCGAAATCGGCCCCCATGCCGCCCAGGAAGGCCAGCAGCAGCTCCAGGTCGAGGTGCTTGGCGAGCGTGGCCATCGTCGTGTCGACCAGTGCCGGCTGCACCGTCAGCAGCGTGTCGAGCGCGGCGAGTGCGTCGTCCAGCCGCTCGACCGAGCGCTGGGCGAGCGCCTCCTCCAGCGTGCCGACGGCGGCGGCGAACTCGTCGATCAGCGGCTGCATCAGCTGCGCGTCGCAGCGCTCCTGCTGCGCCACGCGGCGCACGTCGAGCAGGCGCTTCTTCATGTCGCGGCAGTGCGCCGAGAACTGCGCGAGCGAACTGCCGGCGGGAAACTCGTCGCGCCGCAGCTGGATCAGCGTGAGGTCGCCGCGCGTGGAGTGCAGCGCATCGTGCACCACCTTGTGGTCGTACAGCTCGGCGATCTCCGACAGCACGGTGGCGACTTCGCTGCTGGAGCCGGTGCGCACAGCACCGGATGGCGCAGCAGGCGGCGTGGCAGCAGGCAGCGCGAGCGCGGCCCGCAGCCCCAGCTCGTGCCCTTCGGCGATGCGCATGTAGAGCACCGGTGTCGCGAAATCGCGGCCGGTCGGCAGGTTCAGGTTCAGGATGGCGCCGCGCGCCTCGGCCATCGCCTCGTCGATGGTGTCGACGCGCGACAGCGCCAGGTACAGCATCTTCGAGAACGCGACCGCGCTCGCGTCGTAGACCGAGTACTGCATGCCGACCACCGCCGGGATGCCGGCCCGCACCAGCGACGGCGCGACACCGGCCCACTTGTTGCGGCCGTCGGTGCGCGCCGACTGGCAGGCCGCGAGCACCGCGAGCCGGATGCCCTTGGAGGCCAGCGAGCGCGCCAGCGCATCGACCTCCCACGGGTCGCTCGCGCCGTCGTCGCGCTGCAGCACCAGGTGGGCCGACGGCGCGCCGCCGTCGGCCGGCGTCCTGAACTCGCCGTGGCCGCTGAAGTGGAAGATCTCGGTGCCGTCGAGCAGCATCCGCTGCAGCGCCTCGCGCGTGGCCGGCCGGCACACGGCCATCTCCAGGCCGCCGACCGCGGCCACCGCC
>NZ_JBFUFQ010000195.1:0-10791 GCF_056403355.1 Rhizobacter sp. P2_H3
ACATCGCACCGCGGCCCGACTTCGACGCCAGCATCGTCGCGCGCGCGATGGCGAAGAAGCCGCATGAGCGCTTCGCGACCGCGGCGCTGTTCCGCCAGGCGCTCGCCCGGCGCGTGCTGCCGGCGACCGACGACGAATCGGAAACGACGGTGATCATGGCGCCGCCGCGGCCGGCGGCGGCGCCATCCGCCGATCCGCATGCACCGACGGTGGTGCTCTCTGCCGGCTCGGTCCGCACGACCGCGCCGCCGACCGGCTGGGATCCGCAGACGCTCGCCCGCGTCGAGCTGGCGCTGGCCTCGTTCGTCGGGCCGGTCGCGAAGGTGCTGGTGCGCAATGCGGCGCGTTTCAGCACCGACCTGCCGAGCCTCGCGGCGAAGGTGTGCGAGCACCTGGGCAGCGATGCCGACCGTGCGCGCTTCACAGCGAAGCTCGGCGCGACCGGCACGCAGGCGGTGTCGCACCCGGTGAACCCATCGCTGCCGACCGGCCACCATGCGCTGACCGACGAGATGGTCACGCAGTCGCGCAAGGTGCTGACGGCCCACCTCGGGCCGATCGCCGGCGTGCTGGTGAAGAAGGCGCAGGCGAAGGCCCAATCGCAGGAGCAGTTCTTCGCGCTGCTGGCGGAGAACGCGGCGGCCGGGAAGGAACGCGAGAAGCTGATCGAGGCGCTGCGGCGCGGCGCTTAACTGTCTAGCTCACGACTCTAGAAGAGGTCCGGCTGGCCCGAGAAGGCTCGAAGTTCTCTTCCGTAAATTCGTTGCATGCCATCGCGAAAGTCCGCTATACCACCGTAACTTGGGTGACGAACGCAGCCCACCTCGATGCCGAATGACTTCGCGTAGGTCGACGCGTCTTGACCGATGCAAATGATTCGCTTGATGCCAAGCCACGCCACCAATTGCACATTAAGGTCCGAAACGGCCGCCAGCTCTCGAGCAGAAAACTTTCGGTTGCTCAACTCGGATCCGGGTTCGTGGGGATGGAATGGAAAGACATTCCACAACAGCGGGGGCCGCTTAAGTCGGCCGAGAATGGCCCAGATCTCTGCTGCAGTACGCTCCGCAACAGCGGGTCCTTTCGTCGCTTTTGCAGCATCAGCGCCCGGGTAGATCCGCCCGAGCTGTCCGAGGTGAAGTTCGTCGGTCAAGGCCAATCCTGTCCGTCGTCCCCCCCGGTATCCCAGATCCCGGCCCATCCAGATGGTGTCAGTCTTCAGGTCGTCGATCGCTTGCAGATAGCGGCGCAAGTTTCTTCGACGCACTGATGGCCCATCCGCCAGATCGTGGACAGAACATCGGTGCCGATAGGGATTGAAGACGCCCTCAAGCTCAATATCGGCAAGGGTGTCCACGAAAACACGCGGGGTCATGAATTTTGGGACTTTCGTGGTGAAGCATCACTCGACCGCACCGCTTCCATGGGCAGCGAAGTCGGAATTCTCGAATGTTAAGGTCCGGTTGATCAGGTCAACGTGGACTGCGCCTCCACCGGCTTCGCGCAGCTGTCGGAACACTTGGAAGCCATCGAGGATCGCTCGCTCCCATTGCCACATTGGACAGTCTGCGACCTCGTAGCCCTCGACCATGTCGAGCACTTGCTTCAACATGTTGTAGTCCAGCCGCCCGATCGCTGTGTCACTGAAATCATCGCGCCGATGCGCATGATTGAAGATCCAGGTGGCGATGCCCTCTTCGATGATGATCGCCCTAGCGCCATCCTGGTTCTCATCAATGTCGGGGTCGCTTTTACGTTTGAGCTTCAGAAGCGCGCGAATCACTGGTGACCAACCGAGGTGCACGAGGTAGGCCAAGTGGAATACGTCGTGGAAGCGGTAACCGTCCGACTCTGTCCGGTTGTCGGTGAGGCGATCCCCGATGTTCACGCCGCGCAACTGTTGAACCACATATGGTTTCCCGCCAGGAGTCAACAGCTGAATGAAACGCATCGAGAAGTTGCGTGGAAATTGTTCCAAGGTCGATCGACCCTCATCAAAGAGCTGCGTGTGCGACGTTCCCTTCGGCGGCCATCTTGACTCGATCTTCCGCAGGTTCCCATTCGCAATGTCGGCAAAGCGCCGGCCGAAGAGCGCCCCCACCAGCACCATGTCGGCGAGGATCTTGCAAAGCATCTGAAGCGGACTCCCGGCGGCCAAATCCTTCTCGACGCTCTCCATGAGCAAGCGACCGGAGTCGATTCCAAGCTGCCGCAGTCTCGTGAGCTTTTCTTCGTCCTTTAGCTGACTTCGGCTAAAGGCGACAAGCCCGTCGAACTCGTCAAACGCAATGTCATCCTTGCGCTCGTCGCAATTGACGCCGAAGTGTCGTTGCAGTTCAAGGATTGCCCCTGCGCCGATCTCCTGTAGCGATGACCCGCATTCCACCGCCGCCGTGGTGAGATACCACAGTGCGTCACCTAGCTCCTCTCCAATGCCGTGCAAGTCAGCAGGTTGAAGATCTCGATGCGACTTTTTCACAAGGGAAAGGACGCTTCCAATCTCGCCAAAGAGGCCGAACTGCAGCTGATCAAGTGCAGTGTCCTTGCCGCGAAACTGATTCGACGTACAAGCACGGTCTTGATATTCAGCAAGCGTGAGCTGTTGCTCGGAGCGCTCGATCGTTTTCAATTTTCACCCCCCTGTACTAGCTTCGGCTACCGGTTCGCCATCAGATCGTGCATCCGGTTTCTATAGGCAATGAGCCGTTCATTCACCAGCTTCAAGTCTTCCGTCAGTTCCGCGAACGCAGGGAACTGCTTTTGAATCTCTTGTGGCGCCGTGCTGCCGAAGTCTTCCTTCTTCGCCGCGTGTTCGTACCAACGTCGAAATCGTGCCTGCCACTTGGTCAGGTGAGGGCGAAGACCTTCGTTGAGCACCTCAATAGATAGCCGCACGATCTTTGCTGTGGAGTCACGTTGATACTTCCTGACGGGCACGTCCTTGATGAGCTCACGAGTCACAGAGAAGAAGGTGTGCCACGAGTCATAGACTTCGGTGATCACATCCTGCTCCAGGTCAATCGTGAGTCCGATCTTGCGGGTGCTCAATTCAACCCAAATCTTGTATGCAATCTGGCGATCATCGTCGTTTGGCTTAAGCTTGATCTTCTGCTGGCCCAAACCGAATTCGGCCTCATCGAGTTCGAAGTCCCTGCTTCTACCGGCTGTCAGGCGCCAGTAGCGCCACAGGACTCCACCAAGCACGACAATGGCGAGACCGCCGGTTGTGAATCCGTCGACATAGAGCGCTACGTCGAACTGCTTGGTAACGCTAAACGAGACGAGTGATCCGGGTTGTGCGGTCGTAGAAGACCCGCTCGGCGCGACCAATGTAGAACCTGAGGCCGCAAGTGACGGCTTGGCCGTTGCGGAACCGGTCGCTGCCCCACTGGGCGGTGGTGCTGAAGCGGGGGACGCAGTTTGCGGTGACGTCATGGCTGCGTTTTGCTCCATGTGGCGCTCTTGCGTTCCCACCGATACGGAGCCGCCAGATAGCCTTGCATTTGCAGTGCTTCGAACCACGCCACGAACTGGCTGACAAAAGCATTGCTGAAGTGGCGTCGGTATCCGCGCTTGATGAGAAGCGTCTCACCTTCGAAGTCCAAGAGATGCTGAGGGATGTCAATGGCCTTGCTGCCCCAGTACGCGAAACGGCTGCTGACCAGCACGCCCAGCGACTGCGTATCGTTGGCAATGTTCTTCGGGTTAGGGCTTCCGTCCGGAAGACTGTGGTGAGAGTCGGCTTGGATCCAGTGACCAGCCGCGTCTCGATGGTAGATGTTGTCGCCGAAGAGCTGCTTGACGCTCCCCATCCTCGACGGCTTCTTGGTTTGAAAGCGTGCGGCGTCCCAGTACGCGTCGTATGTTAGCAACTCGTCTACGCGCATCACGTAGACCAACCTGGGCATGGGGCTGTCCTCAGCGGACGCAATGCCGGCAACCCAATCTCCGACAGCAGCTCGTTGCCGAATGTTGGGCTTGCAAGTCGCCAGAGTACAGGTCCCGCCGAACGGGTTCGGCGCGAATCCGTAGTCGCGTGCAACCACGTAGGAAAACAATCCCATTGACTGATTAACAGGAATAGCTCTTGGTTTGCCGAGGCGGAGTTGCACTTCCGTCAGGACGCTCCCGGTTGTTGATCAATCCTTCGATTGCATCCTTCACCCGATCGCCCTGCCACCCCACAACAGCATCAGCGAGTCGATCCAATGCCTCAGGCATGTCGCACTCGGACTCACCATGGTCCCAGACACCGACGATGCGTTTGCCCAGGCGCTCTGCGCATTCGATTTCCCATTGAACCCACTTGCTGTCTCGAGTTTCAGGCGAAATGAGAACAACGAAGACCGATGCCCAGGCGATACGAGGCATCAAGATCGCCGACTTTATGTATTGCTCATTGGACGCGTCGTTGGGCTTGTCGCTGTTGATCGAGCCATCGCGGACCTCCATGCCCGAAGCGCTCAACAGGTCCTTAAGAGGTTTAAGCCGATGATCATCCTCATGGATGTGGCTGACAAAGATGTGCCTGCGTAGCGGTTCTGTCATGCGCCAGCCCTCCCGAACACTCTTTGTAGCATCGACGTGGATGTCCAACTACCCCAATAGTGATGATGCGGCGGTGCATGTCGAGCAGCCAGCGGTCCGCCACTGGCCTTCTCGACCTCAGCGCGACAGCAGCTCGATGTAAGCCCGGTAGCTGAAGCTGCGGTTCTTCTTCTGCCCGGTCAGCTCGGTCACGATGCCCGACTCTTCCAGCAGCTTCACCGCCGCCGTCGCCGTCGGGAACGTGGTGTCCAGCTTCTGCCGCACCTGCTCGATCGTGAAGCGCGGCATCACCGGCAACAGCTCGAACAGCCGCAGGCTCACGGCACCGATCCGCGGCACCGCCAGCAGGCGCCGACGATCCGCGGCCACCAGGCTGGCAATCGCGACGATGCCGCGCTCGGCTTCGCTGGCGGCGGCCTCCACGGCCTGCAGGAAGAAGCCCGTCCACCCCTCCCAGTCGCCGTCGGTGCGCACGGCCGACAGGCGCCGGTAGTACTCGCGCTGGTGCTGCTTCAGGTAGCCGCTGAGGTACATCAGCGGCTCGGGCAGCAGCCCCCACTGCTCCACCAGCGCCGCGATCAACAGGCGGCCGATGCGGCCGTTGCCGTCGAGGAACGGATGGATGGTCTCGAACTGCACATGCGCCAGCGCCACCCGCACGAGCGGCGGCAGCGCCGGTTCGGGCTCATGGATGAAGCGCTCCAGGTCACCGAGCAGTTCCACGACGCGCTCGGGCGGCGGCGGCACGAACACCGCATTGCCCGGCCGCGTGCCGCCGATCCAGTTCTGCGAGCGGCGCAGCTCGCCCGGCTGCTTGCCCGCGCCGCGCGCACCAGCCAGCAGCAGGCGATGCGCGTCGCACAGCAGGCGCACGCTCAACGGCAGGCCGCGCGGGGCGTGCAGGTTCTCGCGCACCAGGCGGAAAGCGCGCAGGTAGTTGGTGACCTCCTCGACATCGTCGGTGTTGGCGATGGCCAGGCCCGCTTCGTCGTCGAAGAGATCCGTCAGCGTGGCCTGCGTGCCTTCGATCTGCGAGGTGAGCAGCGCTTCCTTGCGGATCGCGCTGTACAGCAGCCACTCGACCGACGGCACCAGGCCCGACACGCCCGACAGCCGCGCCAGCGCCAGCTCGGCATCGCGCGACCGGGTCTCGTAGGACTCCAGCGCCAGCACCGGGCGCACCGGCGGCAGCGGGCGCGGCACGAAGGCCCGCACGGCCTCGCCTGCCGTGGTGCTCCTGACGTAGGTGCCGGTGCTGCGCATCGTATGAAAGCGGCCTTGAATGAGGCGCCATCATACTAAAGACTTCTTTAATATGATCAGGTGCTGGTAAAGCCCGCTTTCACAGCCGCTTTGACGGCGTCCAACGACGCCGTCCACCCGACGATCCCGCCCTGCGCACGGATCATCGCCAGCGTCGCTTCCTTGAACTGCGGGAAGTACGAGCCGGTCGCTTCCTCGACCAGCAGGCACTCGTAGCCGCGGTCGTTGGCCTCGCGCATCGTCGTCTGCACGCAGACCTCGGTCGTCACGCCGCCGAAGATCAGGCGCGTGATCTGCTGGTCTTGCAGCAGCTCGGCCAGCCGCGTGCCGTAGAACGCGCCCTTGCCCGGCTTCGCGATCACCACGTCGCCGGGCTGGGGCATCAGCTCCGGCACGAAGCCAGCGCCGGGCTCGCCCTCGATCAGGATGCGCCCCATCGGCCCCGGGTCGCCGATGCGCAGGCTGGGCTTGCCACGCAGCCGCTTGGCCGGCGGGCAGTCCGACAGGTCGGGCCGGTGGCATTCCTGCGTGTGCACCACCAGCACGCCCATCGCGCGGCACAGCGCCACCAGCTCAGCCGCGGCCGGCACCACCGGCGCCAGCAGCGACACGTCGTTGCCGAGCGCCGCGCCGAAGCCGCCCGGCTCGATGAAATCGCGCTGCATGTCGATCATCAGCAGCGCGGTGTGCGCCGGCTCGAACTCGAACGGGCCCGGCAGGGCATCGACCTGGATCATCAATGGCTCCCGCCCATGAATCCGCCGAGGACGTGGCGGTCCGCCTGCGATGCGTCGGCCTCGTGCACGATGCGCCCCTCGCTCATCACCGCGATGCGGTCCGACAGCGCGAGCAGTTCGTCCAGGTCCTCGCTGATCAGCAGCACCGCGCCGCCGCGGTTGCGCACGTCCATCAACCGCTGATGGATCTCGGCCACCGCCGCGAAATCGAGCCCGAACACCGGGTTCGAGACGATCAGCACATCGGCCTCGTCGCTCAGCTCGCGCGCCAGCACCGCGCGCTGCACGTTGCCGCCGCTCAGCGCGCGGATCGGTGCCAGCTCGCTGCGCGTCTTGACGCCGAACTCTGCGATCAGCCGGCGTGCGCGCTCGCGCAGCACCGAGGCGCGCAGCCAGCCGCCGCGCGCCGCGGGCGTTTGGTCGAAGGAGCGCAGGCCGATGTTGTCCGAGACGCTCAGGTCGCCGACGCAGGCATTGCGCAGTGGCTCCTCCGGCAGGCTGCGCACCTTCAGGCGCTGGTTCTGTGCGCGCGTCGCGGCAAAGCGCTCGCGCTGCTCGCCGTGGCCGATCCACACCTCGCCCGACACGCGCCGGCGCTGGCCGACCAGCGCCTCGGCGAACTCGCGCTGGCCGTTGCCCGAGACACCCGCCACGCCGACGATCTCGCCGGCATGCACGCTCAGGCTCAGGCCGTTGACCGCTGCCTGCCCGCGGTCGCCATCGACCGTCAGCGCCTCGATCGTCAGCCGCGCGGCGCCGCGTTCGCGCTCGGTGCGCTGCGGCGGCGCGAACTCGCGCTTCGCCTCGGCAGCAACGTCATCCGCTGTTTCGCCCGCCGCCCCGATCATCTCCGCCGCCAGCTGCCGAGGATCGGTCTCGGCCACCCGGTGCGCCGCCACCAGCCGGCCGCGCCGCAGCACGCTCACGTCATCCGCATACGCGGTGACCTCGCGGAACTTGTGCGTGATCAGCACGATGCTGCAATCGCCCGCATGCGCGCGGTCGCGCAGCAGCCCCAGCACCTCGTCGGCCTCCTGCGGCGTCAGCACCGAGGTCGGCTCGTCGAGGATCAAGAGCCGCGGCTTCAGCAGCAGCTGCTTCAGGATCTCCAGCTTCTGCTTCTGGCCGGCCGACAGCTGCTGCGGCGTCGCATCGAGGTCGAGCCTGAACGGCGTCGTCTCGAGGAAGGCCGCCAGTTCCTTGCGCACGCTCGGCCAGTGGATGACGGCCGGCAGCCGGCCGCGCGCGAGCAGCAGGTTCTCGGCCACCGTCATGCCCGGCACCACGGTGAAGTGCTGGTAGACCATGCCGATGCCGAGCTCGCGCGCGACCACCGGCGACGCGATGTCGCGCTCGCGGCCGTCGATCAGCACGCTGCCTTCTTCGGCGCGCTGCCAGCCGACGACGCATTTCACCAGCGTGCTCTTGCCGGCGCCGTTCTCGCCGAGCAGCGCGTGCACGGTGCCGGGCCGCACCGCGAGCGACACGCCGTCGAGTGCGGTGAAGGCGCCGAAGCGCTTGGTCAGCTGGTACGTGTCGAGCTGCAATGCGGTCACGCCTTCATCTCCCGCCGGAACACCTCGAGCGTGTGCGCCTTCACACGCACGAAGCGCTCGTCGGACACCGCCTCCGGCAGGCGCGGCCGCGGCATCTCGAAGGGCACGAACTCGGCGATGCGCGTCGGCCGGCGCGTCAGCAGCAGGATGTGGTCGGCCAGGAACACCGCGTCTTCCAGGTCGTGCGAGACGATCACCATCGTCACGCCGGTCGCGAGGTGCGCCTCCTGCAGCTTCTCGCGGATGAACAGCGTCATCTCGAAATCGAGCGCCGAGAACGGTTCGTCGAGGAACATCACCTCGGGCCGCGGCGCGAGCGCCCGCATGATGCACACCGTCTGCATCTGCCCGCCCGACAGCTCGTACGGGTAGCGCGCCAGGTCGAAGCGGATCTCGAACAGCTTCACCAGTTCGTCGACGCGCTCGCGCACCTGCGCTTCCTTCATGCCCTTGCGGCGCAGCGGGTAGGCGATGTTGTCGCGGGCGCTGATCCACGGGAACAGCGCGTCGCGGTAGTTCTGGAACACGTAGCCGATGTCGGTCTGCTTCAGCGTCTTGCCGTCGAACAGGATCTCGCCGGCGTCCAGCGGCACCAGCCCGGCGATCATGTTCATCAGCGTCGACTTGCCGCAACCGTTCGGCCCGAAGATCGAGACGATCTCGCCGCGCGGCAGGTCGAGGTTGAAATCGGTGTACAGCGGCGATCCGGCGAACGACTTGCACAGCCCGCGGATCGTCACGTGCGGCAGGTTCAGCACCGGGCCGCTCATGCCTTCCCGCTCCAGTGGATCAGCTTCTTCTCGACCAGCAGGAACGCGAGGTTCAGCAGGTAGCCGAGCGCGCCGGTGATCAGGATCGAGCTGTACATGTCCTTCACGTTGAACACCTGCTGCGCATCGATGATGCGGTGGCCGAGCCCGGTCTCCGAGCCGATGAACATCTCGGCGACGATGACGATCACCAGCGCCATCGAGACCGCGCTGCGCAGGCCCACGAAGGTCTGCGCGAGGCTCTCCATCAGCATCACGTCCTTGAACACATGCCAGCGCGACACGCCCATGATCTGCGCCGCCATCACCCGCGTCTTCTTCGCGTTCATCACGCCGTAGGCGCTGTTGAACAGCACGATCAGCATCGCGCCGAAGCTCGCGATCGCGACCTTGTTGATGTCGGTGATGCCGAAGATCAGCATGAAGAGCGGGATCAGCGCCGAACTCGGCGTCGAGCGGAAGAAGTCGATCACGAACTCGACGCTGCGGTACGCCAGCTCGGAGCTGCCGAGCAGCACGCCCAGCGGCACRCCGACCAGCACCGCGATGCCGAACGCGGCCAGCGTGCGGTACAGGGTGGACAGCAGGTCCGGCCCGATCGCGCCGCTCGCGACCGTGCTCCACAGGTAGGCGAGCGTCTCGCCGGGCGGCGGCAGCAGCACCGGCTTGATCCACCGGGCCGAGATCACGAGCTCCCACAGCGCGAACAGCAGCAGCGGGCCGATCAGCGGGAGCAGCCTTCGGTCCATCAGTCGCGAGGCGTTCATGGCCCGCTCCTCACGCGGTGTAGAGCAGCGGCTTCACCGGCACCGCACGCGAGAAGATCTTGCGTTCGGTGAACACGTCGAAGAACTTCTGGAACGCATCGATGTCGCTGGGCTTGAACTCGTTGTAGAGCGTGAAGCCCGACAGCGGCACCTCCTTCACCAGCGACGCGTCGATCGACGTGAAGCCGTCGAGGTGGTTGCGCGACTCCTCGGGGTTCTTGCGCACGTGCTCCACCGCTTTCGCGTAGGCGGCGATGTATTTCTTCGCGTCGGCCGGGCGCTCCTTCAGCAGCGTGGCGGTCACGCTGGCCGAGCCGCCGAACCACGGCGCCTCGGCATCGCCGAGCACGTACTTGCTGATCACGCCGGTCTCGAGCACGCGCGTCAGGCCCTTCAGGCGGCCCGCGGTGCCGGTGGGCTCGAGCGTGTAGACCGCGTCGATCTGCCCGCCGACGAGCGCCGGCACGTGCTGGCCGACCGGCAGCTCGGTGACCTGCGGATTCGCGACGCCGTTCTTCTCGAGCATGATCTTCGCGAGCGTGACGTTCTGGATGCCGGGGCCGCTCGCGATCTTCTTGCCCTTCAGGTCGGCAAGCGACTTGATCGGGCTGTCCTTCGCGACGACGAACTCGTCGAGCACCAGCTTGTGGTTCGACGGGTTGCTGCAGATGATCTTGAACAGGCCCGGCGAGGTGATCTCGGCGAGTGCCAGCACGGCCGACGCGGTGCCGTTGGCCGAGCCGTGGATGCGGCCGGAGATCATCGCCTCGGCCACCTGCTGGGCGCTGGAGAACTTGACGCCCTCGACGTCGAGCCCGGCCTCCTTGAAGGTGCCGAGCTCCAGGCCGGCATACAGCGGCAGGCCACTCGCGATCGGCCAGTAGCCGATCAGGATCTTGTCGTCCGCGGCGCGGGCGAACGAGGCCGCGCCGAGGGTGGCCGTGGCGGCGAGGGTCTGCAGGGTGCGGCGGCGGGTGATCATCGAGGGGTGCTCCTGGGAACGTGTTTCTGTGCGCCGGCTTCGACAGGCTCAGCCCGAACGGAGGCAATCAGCGCATTCGAATCGGCCACCGCGCCGAACACCCCGCCCTGCATCGTCACCATCTTCAGCGCCGCGAGGTTGTTGCCGAGGTCGGTGGCGGCAGTGCAG
>NZ_JBFUFQ010000196.1:0-10779 GCF_056403355.1 Rhizobacter sp. P2_H3
GCGCGATCGAGGCCTCGTCGATCGGTGTCGTCGAGCAGCGGCTGGCCGGCACGCATGTCGAGGTCGCGCTGTTCACCAACTTCACGCGCGACCACCTCGACTACCACGGCACGATGGACGCCTACTGGGCCGCCAAACGCCAGCTGTTCTCGTGGCCGGGGTTGCGCGCCGCGGTGCTGAACGTCGACGACGAGCAGGGCGCGTCGCTGGTCGGCGAGCTGGCCGGCGGCGGGCTCGACCTGTGGACCTACAGCACGCGCGACGTGGCCCGGCTGCGCGCGCAGGACATCCACTACGCCGACGGCGGCCTCGCCTTCACGCTGCGCGAGGGCGACGAGGCCGTCGACGTGCACAGCCGGCTGATCGGCGACTACAACGTGTCGAACCTGCTGGCGGTGATCGGCGGGTTGCGGGCGCTGGGCCTCGCGCTGGCCGACATCGTCGCGGTCGTGCCCGAGCTGAGCGCGGTGCCGGGGCGCATGGAGCGCGTCGACGCCGAACCGACCCAGCCGGTGGTGGTGGTCGACTATGCGCACACGCCGGATGCGCTGGAGAAGGCGCTGTACGCACTGCGCCCGTTCGCACGCGAACGCGGCGGCCTGCTGTGGGTGGTGTTCGGCTGCGGCGGCAACCGCGATGCGACCAAGCGCCCGCTGATGGGCGGCATCGCCGAGCGGCTGGCCGACCGCATCGTCGTCACCAGCGACAACCCGCGCAACGAGGCGCCGGCGCAGATCCTGCGCGAGATCGTCGAGGGCATGGCCAGTTCGCTGAACGCGACGGTGCTCGAAGACCGGCGCGCCGCGATCGCGCACGCGCTGCACCACGCCGGCGGGCGCGACGTGGTGCTGATTGCCGGCAAGGGCCACGAGGCCGAGCAGGAGATTGCCGGCGTCAAGCACCCGTTCTCCGACGTGCTGGAGGCGCAGGCGATGCTGGCGGTGCTCGACCCGGAGCCGGCGCCGTCCGCGCCTGCACCACTCTCGTCGCTCGACGAAGGGAGCGCGCCATGATGATGACGCTCGCGCAAGCCCACGCGCTGCTGCCCGGCTCGACGCTGGTCGGCGACGGCGCGCTGCCGATCGCGCGCGTGCATTCCGACACCCGCACGCTGCAGCCGGGCGACCTGTTCGTCGCGCTGCGCGGCGAGCGCTTCGATGCGCACGACTTCCTCGCGCAGGCCCAGGCCGCCGGCGCGGTCGCGGCGATCGCCGAACGCGGCCTGGCCGCCGACGGCACCGGCCTGCCCGGCCTGCAGGTGGCCGACAGCAAGGCCGCGCTCGGCCAGCTGGCCGCCGCGTGGCGGGCGCACTGCGCGTTGCCGCTGATCGCGGTGACCGGCAGCAACGGCAAGACCACCGTCACGCAGATGCTGGCGTCGGTGCTGCGCGCCTGGCTCGGCGAGGCGGCGTTCTCGACGCAGGGCAACTTCAACAACGACATCGGCGTGCCGCTGACGCTGCTGCGCCTRCGCCAGGACGACACCTGCTGGCACCGCGCCGGCGTGGTCGAGCTCGGCATGAACCACCCGGGCGAGATCGCCACGCTGGCCGCGATGACCGCGCCGACGGTCGCGCTCGTCAACAACGCGCAGCGCGAGCACCAGGAGTTCATGGCCACCGTCGAGGCGGTGGCGCGCGAGAACGGCACGGTGATCGAGGCGCTGCCGCCGACCGGCGTCGCGGTGTTCCCGGCCGACGACGACTACGCGCCGGTCTGGCATGCGCTGGCCGCGTCGCGCCCGACGCTGACCTTCGCGCTGCAGGGCGCGGCCGACGTGACCTGCGATGCCGAGTGGGTCGGCGACCACTGGTCGCTGATGCTGCACACCCCGGCCGGCTTCCAGGCGGCCGACCTGCGCATCGCCGGCCGCCACAACGTGAAGAACGCGCTGGCCGTCACCGCCTGCGCGCTGGCCGCGGGCTGCCCGCTGGAGGCGATCGTGCAGGGGCTGGCGGCGTTCGAGCCGGTCAAGGGCCGTTCGCAGCTGAAGACTGCCCAGGTGCACGGCCAGCCGGTCACGCTGGTCGACGACACCTACAACGCGAACCCCGATTCGGCGCGTGCCGCGATCGAGGTGCTGGCGCAGCTGCCCGGCCCGCGCTGGCTGCTGCTGGGCGACATGGGCGAGGTCGGTGACCAGGGCCCGGCCTTCCACACCGAGATCGGCGCGTTCGCGCAGGCGCGCGGCATCGAATCGCTGTGGACGGCCGGGGCGCTGAGCCGCCACGCGGCCGACGCCTTCGCCGGTGCGCGCCACTTCGACGACGTGGCGGCGCTGGTCGCCGCGCTGCCTGCGGCCCCGGCGTGTGCCGCGGTGCTGGTGAAGGGCTCGCGCTTCATGAAGATGGAACAGGTGGTGGCCGCGCTGCAGCGCAGCGGCGCCGAAGTACCTGGCAATGGCAACACCAGAGGATCGAACGATGCTGCTTAGTCTTGCCCAGTGGTTGCAGGGTGCCTACCCCGACCAGCTCGGGTTCCTGCGGGTGTTCCAGTACCTGACGATGCGTGCGGTGCTGGCGGCGATGACCGCGCTGCTGATCGGCCTCGCGTTCGGCCCGATGGTGATCCGCCGCCTGAGCGCGCTGAAGATCGGCCAGCCGATCCGCGAGTACGGCGTGCAGGCCCACCTGAGCAAGAGCGGCACGCCGACGATGGGCGGCGTGCTGATCCTGCTGGGCATCGGCATCTCGACGCTGCTGTGGTTCGACTGGAGCAACCGCTTCGTCTGGATCGTGATGCTGGTGACGCTCGGCTTCGGCGCGATCGGCTGGGTCGACGACTGGCGCAAGGTGGTGCACAAGAACCCCGAGGGCATGCGCTCGCGCGAGAAGTACTTCTGGCAATCGCTGCTCGGGCTGGTGGCGGCGCTGTACCTCGCGTTCAGCGTGTCGGAAACCTCCAACCTGCGCGTGCTGGAGCTGTTCCTGCGCTGGGTGCAGAGCGGCTTCTCGAACGACCTGCCGCCCAAGGCCGACCTGATGGTGCCGTTCTTCAAGAGCATCAGCTACCCGCTGGGCGTGTTCGGCTTCATCATCCTGACCTACCTGGTGATCGTCGGCAGCAGCAACGCGGTGAACTTCACCGACGGGCTGGACGGCCTCGCGATCATGCCGGTCGTGATGGTCGGCTCGGCGCTGGGCGTGTTCGCCTACGTCACCGGCAGCTCGGTGTACTCGAAGTACCTGCTGTTCCCGTACATCCCGGGCTCGGGCGAGCTGCTGATCTTCTGCTCGGCGATGGCCGGCGCGGGGCTCGCGTTCCTGTGGTTCAACACGCACCCGGCGCAGGTCTTCATGGGCGATGTCGGCGCGCTGTCGCTGGGCGGCGCGCTCGGCACGATCGCGGTGATCACGCGCCAGGAGATCGTGCTCGCGATCATGGGCGGCATCTTCGTCGCCGAAGCGCTGTCGGTGATGCTGCAGGTGGCCTGGTTCAAGTACACGAAGAAGCGCTACGGCGAGGGCCGGCGCATCTTCAAGATGGCGCCGCTGCACCACCATTTCGAGAAGTCGGGCTGGAAGGAGACGCAGGTCGTCGTGCGCTTCTGGATCATCACGATGCTGCTGTGCCTGGTCGGGCTCGCGAGCCTGAAGCTGCGGTGAACACCCGATGAACCACCTGAAAGACCTCCACGTGCTGGTGCTGGGCCTCGGTGAATCGGGGCTCGCGATGGCGCGCTGGTGCGCCCGCTTCGGCGCGCAGGTGCAGGTGTGGGATTCGCGCGAGAACCCGCCGCATGCCGCGGCGCTGGCCGAGCACGTGCCGGGCGCGACGCTGCTCTCCGGCCCGCTGGACCCCGTGCAGCTGCAGGGCGTGAAGCTGGTGCTGAAGAGTCCGGGCCTCGGGCCGCGCGACCCGCGCGTCGAGCCGCTGCTGAAGCTCGCGTTCGAGACCGGCGTGCTGGTGCAGGGCGAGCTCGACCTGTTCGCGCGCGCACTCGCCGACCTGAAGGCCGCGCGCGGCTATGCGCCCGGCGTGATCGCGATCACCGGCACCAACGGCAAGACGACGACGACGGCGATGGCCTCGCAGCTGATTTCGCGCACCGGCCGCCGCGTCGCGACCGCCGGCAACATCGGCCCGACGATGCTGCAGACGCTGGCCGAGGCGCTGGATGCCGAGCCGGCGCCGCTGGTCGATGAGCTGCCGGACGAGGCGGCGCTGGACGACCTGCCGGAAGCGCCGACGGCGCCGGTGGCCGATGCGGTGATCGAGGACGCCGTCGAGGCGATCTCCGAGAGCCTGCCCGAGGCGCTGCCGGCCGAGGTCACGGGCGATGCCGTGGCGGCGGTGGACGCAGGCGCCGAGCCGCTGACCGAGCCGCTGACCGATCCGATCAGCGACGACGTGCTCGATGCCGCGGTCGAGGAGATCGCCGCGTTGCCGCCTGAAGCGCCCGAGGTACCCGAGGATGTCGAGATGCCGATGGGGGGCGGTCCGCCGCCGCACCTGATCCCGCCGCCGCCGCCGGGCCCGGTGTTCGAGTCGTTGCCCGAGGTCTGGGTGCTCGAGCTGTCCAGCTTCCAGCTCGACGGCGTGCAGGGCTTCGAGCCCGGCGCCGCGACGGTGCTGAACGTCACGCAGGACCACCTCGACTGGCACGGCGACATGAAGGCCTATGCCGGCGCGAAGGCGCGCATCTTCGGCAAGACCGCGGTGATGGTGATCAACAGCGACGATCCGGCGGTCGAGGCGATGGTGCCGGCGCCCCTTCCTGGGAAAGGCCGCTTCGCGAAGCCGATCGAGCGCCACGTCGTCCGCTTCGGCCTCGACGCGCCGAAACGCCCCGGCGACTTCGGCCTGATCCACGAGAACGGCATGGCCTGGCTGGTGCGCGCGATGGAGGCCGACGAGACCGCCAAGCCCAAGGGCCGCGGCAAGGGCGCGGTCGAGGAGGAGGAGCTGCACATCCAGCGCCTGATGCCCGCCGACGCGCTGCGCGTGCGCGGCCGCCACAACGCGGCCAACGCGCTGGCGGCGCTCGCCCTGGCGACGGCCATCGGCTGCCCGCTCGCGCCGATGCTGCACGGCCTGCGCGAGTACGCCGGCGAGCCGCACCGTGTCGAGTTCGTCGCGCTGGTCGAGGGCGTCGAGGCCTACGACGACAGCAAGGGCACGAACGTCGGCGCGACGGTCGCGGCGATCAACGGGCTCGGTGCCGACAAGGCGCCCGGCCAGCTGGTGATGATCCTCGGTGGCGACGGCAAGGGCCAGGACTTCGGCCCGCTGCTCGCGCCGGTGCGCCAGCACGTGCGCGCGGTCGCGACCATCGGCCGCGATGCCGAGGCGATCGAGCAGGCGCTGCGGGGCGCCGGCATCACGGTCGAGCGCCACGAGACGCTGCAGGCCGCGACGCGCTGGGCCTTCACGCGCGCCCAGGCCGGCGACGCAGTGCTGCTGAGCCCGGCCTGCGCGAGCCTGGACATGTTCCGCAACTACGCGCACCGCGCGCAGGTGTTCTGCGACGAGGTGCGGGCGATCGCCGCGGAAGGGGGCAGCGAGGCATGAGCAGCTTGACGGCCCGCTCCGGATTCGACGCGCTGAAGGAGCGCGTGCGCGCGCTGTTCAAGCGCGACGGGTCGGTGCCGATCCGCGACTGGACCGGTGCGTCGGCGAACAAGCCGGTGCAGCTGCAGGGCTTCGACCAGCCGCTGGTGTGGGTGGTGGTGGCGCTGCTCGCGCTCGGCATGGTGATGGTGTATTCGGCCTCGGTGGCGCTGCCCGACAACCCGAAGTTCACGCGCTATGCGCCGACGCATTTCCTGGTGCGCCACATCCTGTCGATCGTCGTCGCGCTGGTCGCCGCGGTGGTCGTCGTGCAGCTGCCGGTGAGCCTGTGGGAGAAGTTCGCGCCGTGGCTGTTCGCCGCCTCGCTGCTGCTGCTGGTGCTGGTGCTGATCCCGCACGTCGGCAAGGGCGTCAACGGCGCGCGGCGCTGGATCCCGCTGGTCTTCACGAACTTCCAGCCGTCGGAGCTGGCCAAGCTGGCCATCGCGCTCTATGCCGCCAACTACATGGTGCGCAAGATGGAGGTGAAGGAGAACTTCTTCCGCGCGGTGATGCCGATGGCGATCTCGGTCGCGGTGGTGGGCCTGCTGCTGCTGGCCGAGCCGGACATGGGCGCCTTCATGGTGATCGCGGCGATCGCGATGGGCATCCTGTTCCTTGGCGGCGTCAACGGCCGGATGTTCTTCCTGATCACCGCGGTGCTGGTCGGCGCGTTCGTGCTGATGATCACCTTCAGCGAATGGCGGCGCGAGCGGATCTTCGCGTACCTGAACCCGTGGGACGAGAAGTACACGCTGGGCAAGGCCTACCAGCTGTCGCACTCGCTGATCGCGTTCGGGCGCGGCGAGGTGCTGGGGCAGGGCCTCGGCTCGAGCGTCGAGAAGCTGCACTACCTGCCGGAGGCGCACACCGACTTTTTGCTCGCGGTGATCGGCGAGGAGCTCGGCTTCATCGGCGTGGCCTGCGTGATCGCGGCCTTCTTCTGGCTGTCGCGCCGGGTGTTCCACATCGGCCGCCAGGCGGTCGCGCTCGACCGGGTGTTCGCCGGGCTGTTCGCGCAGGGCATCGGCATCTGGATGGGCGGGCAGGCCTTCATCAACATGGGCGTGAACCTGGGCGTGCTGCCGACCAAGGGGCTGACGCTGCCGCTGATGAGCTATGGCGGCTCGGCGATCCTGATGAACCTGGTCGCACTGGCGATCGTGGTGCGGGTCGACATCGAGAACCGGCAGATGATGCGCGGGGGACGGGCATGAGCACGGTCTCCAGGCACCTCGTCGTGATGGCAGCTGGCACCGGCGGCCACATCATCCCGGGCCTCGCGGTCGCGCGCGAGATGCAGAGCCGCGGCTGGTCCGTCAGCTGGCTCGGCACCACGCACGGCATGGAGAACCGGCTCGTGCCGCCGAGCGGCATCCCGATGGATGCGATCAGCTTCAGCGGGCTGCGCGGCAAGGGCCTGCTGCACACGCTGACCGGCGGCCTGCGGCTGCTCGGCGCGTTCTGGAGCTGCCTGCAGATCATCCGCCGCCGCCGCGCGAATGCGGTGCTCGGCATGGGCGGCTACGTCTGCTTCCCTGGCGGGCTGATGGCCTCGCTGCTGAACAAGCCGCTGATGCTGGTGAACGCCGATGCCTCGCTGCTGATGAGCAACAAGAGCCTGCTGCCGGTGGCCGATCGCATCGCGTTCGGCTTCGACGGCGAGGCGGCGCACCAGACGAAGCTCGGCGTCGTGACCGGCAACCCGGTGCGCGCCGAGATCGAGGCGCTCGCGCCACCGGCCGAGCGCTTCGCCGGCCGCAGCGGCCCGCTGCAGGTGCTGGTGGTCGGTGGCAGCCTCGGCGCGAAGGTGCTGAACGAGACGGTGCCGCAGGCGCTCGCGCTGCTGCCGGCCGAGCAGCGGCCGCGCGTCACGCACCAGACCGGCGCCGCCCAGCTCGACACGGTGCTGGCCGCCTACGCGACGGCCGGCATCGATGCCGAGGTGCTGCCCTTCATCGATGACATGGCCGCGCGGCTGGCGGCCTGCGACGTGATCGTCTGCCGCGCCGGCGCGGTGACGGTCAGCGAACTGTGCGCCGCCGGCGTCGCGAGCGTGCTGGTGCCGTTGGTCGTCAGCACCACCAGCCACCAGCGCGACAACGCCGAGTGGCTCGCGCAGCACGGCGCCGGCCTGCACCTGCCGCAAACCGAACTGAACCCGCAGCGGCTGGCCGACCTGTTGAAGGGCCTGACGCGCGATGCACTGAACACGATGGCGACGAAGGCGCGAGCCCTCGCCCGACCCCACGCCGCTGCGCGCGTGGCGAATGAACTCGAAAGGCTGGTGGCATGAAGCACGCCGTCAAGCAAATCCACTTCGTCGAAGGTCCACGAGAGCCGACGAAGAACCTCCTCGAAGGGGAGGCCGACGCATGAAGCATGCGGTCAAGCACATCCACTTCGTCGGCGTGGGCGGCGCCGGCATGAGCGGCATCGCCGAGATCCTGCACAACCTCGGCTACACCGTCTCCGGCTCCGACCAGAGCGACAGCGCCACCTCGCAGCGCCTCGCGTCGCTGGGCATCCGCGTGTTCGTCGGCCACGATGCCTCGCACATCGCCGGCGCCGAGGCGGTCGTCACCTCCACTGCCGTGAAGGGCGACAACCCCGAGGTGATCGCCGCGCGCAGCCGGCGCGTGCCGGTGGTGCCGCGCGCGGTGATGCTGGCCGAGCTGATGCGCCTGAAGCAGGGCATCGCGATCGCCGGCACGCACGGCAAGACGACCACCACCTCGCTGGTCACCAGCGTGCTGGCCGAGGCCGGCGTCGACCCGACCTTCGTGATCGGCGGCAAGCTGAACGCGGCCGGCGCGAACTCGCGGCTCGGCTCGGGCGACTACATCGTCGTCGAGGCCGACGAGTCGGACGCCTCGTTCCTGAACCTGCTGCCGGTGTTGTCGGTCGTCACCAACATCGATGCCGACCACATGGACACCTACGGGCACGACTTCGCGAAGCTGAAGTCGGCCTTTGTCGAATTCCTGCACCGCATGCCGTTCTACGGCGCGGCCATCCTGTGCGGCGACGACCCCGGCGTGCGCTCGATCATCCCGATGGTGTCGCGCCCGGTCGTCACCTACGGGCTCGGACCCGACGTGCAGGTGCGCGCGGTCGACGTGCAGGCGCTGCCGGGCGGGCAGATGCGCTTCACGGTGCAGCGCCGCAACGGCGTCGTGCTGCCGGACATCGCGATCACGCTGAACCTGCCGGGCGAGCACAACGTGCTGAACGCGCTCGCGGCCGTCGCGGTCGCGACCGAGCTGGAGCTGCCGGACGCGCCGCTCGTCAAGGCGCTGGCCGAGTTCCGCGGTGTCGGCCGGCGCTTCCAGCGCTATGGCGACCCGGCGGCGCGCAGCGCCAACGGTGGCGGCCACTTCACGCTGATCGACGACTACGGCCACCACCCGGTCGAGATGGCCGCGGTGATCGCGGCGGCGCGCGGCGCCTTCCCGGGCCGCCGGCTGGTGATCGCGTTCCAGCCGCACCGCTACACCCGCACGCGCGACTGCTTCGAGGATTTCGTCAAGGTGATGGGCAGCGCCGATGCGGTGCTGCTGGCCGAGGTGTATGCCGCCGGCGAGGCGCCGATCGTCGCGGCAGACGGCCGCTCGCTGGCGCGCGCGCTGCGCGTGGCGGGCAAGGTCGATCCGATCTTCGTCGACGACATCGCGCAGATGCCCGAGACGATCGCCGCGCAGGCCCGCGACGGCGATGTCGTGATCGCGATGGGCGCCGGCTCGATCGGCGCCGTGCCGGGCCAGGTGCTCGAACTGTTGAAGGAGGGCGTGTGATGTCCAGCCCGTTGAACCCGAAAGTCCCCATCGATCCGAAGACGCTCGGCAAGGTCGCCGTGCTGCTGGGCGGCAGCTCCGCCGAGCGCGACATCTCGCTGCTGTCGGGCGGCGGCGTGTTGACCGCGTTGCAATCGCAGGGCGTCGATGCGCACGCCTTCGACCCGGCCGAGCGCGAACTCGCCGAGCTGAAGCACGAAGGCTTCGCGCGCTGCTTCATCGCGCTGCACGGCCGCCACGGCGAAGACGGCACGGTGCAGGGCGCGCTCGAACTGCTGGGCGTGCCGTACACCGGCTCCGGCGTGATGGCCTCGGCGATCGCGATGGACAAGGTGATGACCAAGCGCATCTGGCTCGCCGACGGCCTGCCGACGCCGCGCTACGTGTGGCTCGCGCCCGATCGCCAGGACCGTGCGCAGGTGCAGGCGGTGCCCGACGAGCTCGGGCTGCCGCTGATCGTGAAGCCGCCGCGCGAGGGCTCGTCGATCGGCGTCAGCAAGGTGCAGGGCTACTCCGACATGGCCGATGCGGTCGCGCTGTCGGCGAAGTACGACCCCGACGTGCTGTGCGAGGAGTTCATCGACGGTGCCGAAGTGACGTGCCCGGTGCTCGGCCAGGGGGCTGGTGCGCAGGCGCTGCCGGTGATCCGCATCGCCGCGCCCGAGGGCGCCTACGACTACCAGAACAAGTACTTCACCGACGTCGTCAAGTACCACGTGCCGAGCGGGCTCGATGCCGCGCTGGAGGCCGAGATCCAGCGCATCGTCGTGCAGGCCTATCGCACGCTGGGCTGCCGCGGCTGGGGCCGTGCCGACCTGATGATCCGCAAGCGCGACAACCAGCCGTTCCTGCTCGAGATGAACACCTCGCCGGGCATGACCTCGCACTCGCTGGTGCCGATGTCGGCCAAGGCCGCGGGCATCAGCTACGAGCAGCTGTGCCTGCACCTCGCGTCGCTCGCGACGCTGGACAGCCAGCGAGCCTGAACGCCACCGACACCACGATGCGCCACACCGCCGCACTCCACCGCACACCGGCCGCCGAGCTGCCGGTGGACGTGCGCCTGCTCAACGCCAGCGCGTCGGCGTTGTTCGTGCTGGCCGCGGCGATCTTCATGGCGCTGCTGATGCTGTGGCTGTCGCGCCAGCCGGTGTTCGCGATCCGCGCGATCCGCGTCGAGGGCGACCTCGCACGCAACAGCGTGTCGACGATCCGCGCCAATGCGTTGCCGCAGCTCGCCGGCAACTTCTTCACGTTCGACCTCGGGCGCGGCCAGCGCGCCTTCGAATCGGTGCCGTGGGTGCGCCACGCGATCGTGCGCCGCGTGTGGCCGAACCGGATCGCGGTGTCGCTGCAGGAGCACCGCGCCGCGGCGCTGTGGTCGCAGGACGACGGCGACAAGCTGGTCAACACCGAGGGCGAGGTGTTCGAGGCC
>NZ_JBFUFQ010000197.1:0-10739 GCF_056403355.1 Rhizobacter sp. P2_H3
CTCGTGATCGGCGCGCACTACGACTCGCACGACGGCGCGCACGACGGCGGAGAGGGCGGTTCAACACCCGGTGCCGACGACAACGCGAGCGGCGTCGCGGGCCTGCTCGAACTGGCCCGCCTCCTGGCGCGCGATCCGCCGCCGCGGCCGGTCGAGCTCGTCGCGTACACGCTCGAGGAGCCGCCGTACTTCCGCAGCGCCGTCATGGGCAGCGCCGTGCACGCGCGGTCGCTGCAGGCTGCCGGCCGCGAGCCGCGCCTGATGCTGGCGCTGGAGATGATCGGTACGTTCTCCGGCGAGCCCGGCTCGCAGCGCTACCCGGTGGCCGGCATGTCGGCGCTGTACGGCGACCGCGGCGACTTCATCGCGGTCGTCGGCCGGCTGGAAAGCTTCAGCCTCACGCGCGAGGTCAAGGCCGTGATGGCCGGCGCCACCGCGCTGCAGGTGCAGTCGATCAACGCGCCGACCGCGCTGCAGGGCATCGACTTCTCCGACCACCTGAGCTACTGGGCGCTCGGCATGCCGGCGCTGATGGTCACCGACACCGCCTTCCTGCGCAATCGCCACTACCACGAGGCGGGCGACAGCTGGGAGAAGCTGGACTACCGCCGCATGGCGCAGGTGGTGCAGGGCGTGTGGGCGGTGACGCGGGCCTTGTGAGGTTCAGGGCCTGACGACGAGGCTGCGGAACGCGCGCTGTGCCGCCGGCAGCGTCTTGCACTCGGTGCCGGCGATGCGGACCCCGCCGTCGTCGCTCAGCACCTGCACCTCGCCTGTTCCCGGCCACTCGAACAGCGCTTCGGGTCGCAGGCTGCCGAGCGCGACGGACGACACCGGCACCGGTGCCTCGCCGGCCCGGCCCGACCAGCGGTACAGCGCGAAGCCGCCTTCGTCGGCCGGCGGCCCGGCGACGACGAGGTAGCCGTTGCCGATGCGCTCGAGGCTGCGGATGCCGCGGCCTTCGAGCGGCAGTTCGAAGACGCTGCCGATCTTCGCGCGCTCGCCGCGCACGACCTGCGCCGGGTTGGCGATCGTCACGACGAGCGCCCGCCCGCGTGGCAGCGGGTTGCGCAGCCCGACCAGCAGCGCACCGCCCGATGTCGCCGCCAGGCCCTCGATGTTGAGCCCGCCCGGTGCTTCCGGAGGCAGCTTCGAGGCATCCTTCAGGTGGTAGCCCTTCAGCTGCGGTGCGTCGAGCAGGTCGTCGAGCAGCCGCGTGTACGGCGTGCCGACCGGGCGCAGCGACGGCGGCGCCGAGCCGGGCACGCGCTCGGTCGCGAACAGCCGGTGCCGCTCGTCGCGCTTCTTGCCGGCRCTGTTGCGGCCGTGCGAGGCGATCCAGTAGATGACGCCGCCGGCCTCGGCCGCGCCTTCGATGTCCGACTCCCGGCCGGCCTGCGTGCCGAGGAAGCTGTCGAGATCGACCCGCCCGACGGCATCCGGCGCGTCGCGGCGGAAGACCTGCAAGCTGTTGTGCTCATCGTCGGCGACCACGAAGTGCCGGGCGTCGAGCGCGACGGCGGCCGACGCGTCGCACAGGCCGCGGTAGCGCTCGGGCGCCTGGGCGCTGGCGCTCGCCACGGCGAACAGCGTCAGCGTGCTGGCGATCCAGCGGCATGGTGTGGTCTTCATCCGGATCATTCTCGCGGCCCTGCTGCCGCGGAGCGAGGCCCCTGAAACCGAGGGGTCAGCGGGTTCCGTCACAGACAGTACACACGTCAGGGTTTACACTGAGAACTAGGTGTTAACCCGCACGACGGGTGCACTGACTGAGAAAAACCGACCACAAGACGGACCGAGATAGAACATGAACTTCATCAATGCCATTTCCAGCGCGATGCGCAACGCGTTTGCCGGCGGAACCCAACCCCGCGGCGGCTACGACGAGGCCTGGCTGGCCGAATCGACCGACATCTACGAACTCGAGCGCCGCATGCGCGCCATTGACAACAGCCGTTGCGGCCGGGGCGACCTGCACACCAGCGCCTTCCTGTCGATGTCGCCGGCCGGCACCGGCCGCTGAGCGGTTTGCACACGCTGCGACAGCGTGTGCACCAGCAAGCCCGACACCACCAGCATCACCCCGGCCAGCTCATGCGCGGCCGGGCGTGAGCCCATCGCGGCGCCGATCAGCAGCACCGACACCGGAACGAAGTTCAGGAACGCGGTGCCGGTCACCACGCCCAGCTGCCTGACGCCGAAGTTGTAGGCCAGCACCCCGAACACCGTCGGCACCAGGCCGATGTAGACCAGGGCCGGCCATGCGTTCCAGGCCGCCGCGGCGCTCGGGACCGGCGCGAGCCCGAACGCCGCGAGCAGCAGCGTCGCGGCGCACAGCAGCGGCCACGAGGCCAGCGCGCTCAGCGCACTGAAGCTGATCACGTCGAGCTCGGGCAGGCGCGCCGCGCCGCGCGTGTAGGCGATCCAGCCGAGCGTGCCGGCGAAGGCCGTCAGGTCGCCGGCCAGCGTCGATGCGTGCGATGTGTCGCCGTGCCGGGTCAGCGCGCCCGACACCATCACCACGCCGAGCAGCGCCAGCAGCGTGCTGCCGATCGCAGCGCGGCCCGGCCGCTGGCCGTCGAGCGCCCAGCGCACCAGCTGGGTCGTGATCGGCATCGTCGCCATGATCACCGCGCCGTGGGACGGCACCGAATGCGCGAGCCCGACCAGCACCATCGCGCTGAACACGCCGTAGCCGACGAAGCCGAGCCCGGCCAGCCGCCAGCCATGCTGCCGCAGCGCCCCCCACGGCAGCGGCCCGCGCAGCCGCAGCACCAGCATGAAGCCGAGCGTCGCGATGCTGTAGCGCAGCAGCGTGAACCACACCGGGTCGACGTGCGGCAGCACCGGCTTGCTGGCGAGGAACAGGCTGCCCCAGGCCGTGGTGGCAAGCAGCAGCCCGGCCATGCCGACGGCGGGAGAACGGGAGAAGGTCATGGCGGGCTCCGGCAGATCGAATGCGATGCCGCCAGTCTCGGCAGCCAGCGCCTGCACGGCCATTCGCCAATTCGGAGCAGGGCCTCAGGAAATGCGAACTGACAGCCGCGCGGCCGCTGGCCACAATCCGCTGTCATGGAGCTGTATCAACTGAAGACCTTCGTCGCGGTCGCGCAGGAGGGCAACCTGACGCGCGCCGCCGAGCGCGTGTTCACGAGCCCGCCGGCGGTCAGCGCGCAGATCAAGGCGCTGGAGGACGAACTCGGCGTGCGCCTGTTCGACCGCACGCCGCGCGGCATGGGCCTGACCGAAGAGGGCCGCCGGCTGCTCGACGACGCCGAACGCACGCTGGCCTCGGCCGGGCGGATGCGGTCGGCCGCGGCGCAGCTGCGCGGCGCGGCCCAGGGCGTGGTGCGCTTCGGCACCGTCAGCGACCCGATCGCGCTGCGCCTGGGCGATGCGCTGCTGCGGCTCGCGCAGCGCAACCCGCAGGTCACGCTGCAATTGCAGCAAGGGCTGTCGTCGGAGATGCTGCTCGCGCTGCAGCGCGGCGAACTCGACTGTGCCTACGTGATGACCGACCACGAAGAGGTGCCTGGCGTGCAGGTGCAGCGGCTTTCGACGGTCGACCTGGTGGTGGCGCTTCCGCCGGCCTTTGCGGCGGCCCATCCGGAGCCGTCGCTGGCCGACCTGATGACGCAGCCGTGGATCGGCACCCCGGACGGCTGCGTGCTGCGCACCCACATCGACGCGTTGTTCGCCGCCGGCGGCCGCGAGTACCAGGCAGGCGCGTCGGCGAGCACCGAGGGCGTGGTGCGGAGCATGGTGGCGAGCGGCATGGGCATCGGCGTCGTGCGGCTGGACCAGGCCGAGCAGGCCGAACGCCAGGGCGAGCTGCGCATCTGGAAGCACTGGCGGGCGCACACCTGGATCTGCTTCGCGTCGCCGCCGGAGAGCCGGCTGTCGCCGGCCACCGTGGCGGTGCGTGCGGCGGTGCAGGAGGCGTGGGCCTGATCAGGGTGTACGGGGAGGGCGCATCGCGGCGCAAGGATCCTCGCGCGATTGCGGCGCCGTGACGACGACCCGGTCGTATGCCCCCGGCGGCGGCACATCGGTGTCCTCCAGGTAGCCGATGCTGCGGCTGCGCGCCCGCGTGCCGTCGGCCAGCCAGCGCGGCACGCCGACATCGCGCCGCACATGGCCGTTGCCGGCCAGCAGCACCACGCCGCGATCGGCATGGGCCTCGACCATGCGCGCCATGAACTGGTCGCGCGCAACCTGCGCGCCGGCCATGCGGCGGGCGGTGGCGGCGTCGATCATTCCGCAGTGGCTCGCCTCGATGTCGCCGGCCTGGGCCGACCAGATCGCCTCCGGCACGTCGGCCGAGAAGCCGGTGCCGGCCAGGCCCTGGCTGATCACCTGGCGGCTCTCGGCGCGCGACACGTTGACCGCGACGATCGGCAGGCCGTGGTCGAGCGCCAATTGCACGAAGGGCGTGTAGAAGCGCCAGTTCCAGCCGGAGTCGCTGCCGGCCACCGCGGCGACCAGGGCCGCGGCCGTCGGGGGCGGCGTCGCGCCGCGCAGCCGGTCGATCTCGTGCTGGCGGTCGCGGTCGAACTGCTCCATCAGCAGCGCCGGGCGCGCGCCGCCGTCGAGCAGCCTCCTGAACTCGGCGAGCCGCAGCGTGTGCTGCGCGGCGTTGTCGTGCACCTCGCCGAGCAGCACGACGGGCGGCGGGGCAGGCGGGTGGACAAGTGAAGGGGCGCAAGCCGCCAGCAGCACGGCAGCGGCGCAACACAGGCTCGGGTGCAGGCTCAGGTGGATAGGCATGCGCGCGATGATGGCAGGGAAGCGGGGCAGCAGGGAACGGACCGGTGCTACGCTGCGCCCCACAACACCTTGACGGAGACACCCCATGCCCGGACTGCTGCCCCAGGTCGATCCCGACGGCCTGCTCGAGTTCTCGGTGGTCTACACCGACCGTGCGCTGAACCACATGTCGAAGAAGTTCCAGGGCGTGCTGCGCGGCATCACCGACACGCTGAAGCGCACCTACCACGCGCCGACCGCGATCGTGATGCCGGGCAGCGGCAGCTTCGGCATGGAGGCGGTGGCCCGGCAGTTCGCGACCGGCCAGCGCGTGCTGGTGATCCGCAACGGCTGGTTCAGCTACCGCTGGACGCAGATCTTCGAGATGGGCTCGATCCCGTCGTCGGCCACGGTGCTGAAGGCGCGGCCCACCGGCTCGGGCTACCAGGCACCGTACGCGCCGGCGCCGATCGACGAGGTGGTGCAGGCTATCCGCCGCGAGTCGCCGGCGCTGGTGTTCGCGGCGCACGTCGAGACCGCCTCCGGGATGATCCTGCCCGACAACTACCTGAAGGCGGTCGCCGATGCGGTGCATGCGGCCGGCGGGCTCTTCGTGCTGGACTGCATCGCGTCGGGCGCGATGTGGGTCGACATGGAGGCGTCCGGCGTCGACATCCTGATCAGCGCGCCGCAGAAGGGCTGGAGCGGCTCGCCCGGCAGCGCCTTCGTGATGCTGAGCGCCGCGGCGCGCGACCGCATGGCGAAGACGCAGAGCACCAGCTTCGCCTGCGACTTGCGCAAGTGGCTGCAGATCGCCGAGACCTACGAGGCCGGCGCGTTCGGCTACCACACGACGATGCCCACCGATGCGCTGACGAAGACCTGGGAGGTCATGCAGGAGACCGAGCGCTTCGGCTTCGAGGCGGCGCGCCATGCGCAGCAGCAGCTCGGCACCAAGGTGCGCACGCTGCTGGCGCAGAAGGGCTTCAAGAGCGTCGCTGCCGCCGGCTTCGAGTCGCCCGGCGTGGTCGTCAGCTTCACCGACGACCCCGAGATCCAGTCGGCCCGCAAGTTCGCCGGGCTCGGGCTGCAGACCGCCGCCGGCGTGCCGCTTCAGTGCGACGAACCGGCGGATTTCCGCAGCTGGCGCATCGGGCTGTTCGGGCTCGACAAACTGGCCCATGTCGACCGCACGGTGCAGCAGCTGGCGAATGCGCTGGAGCGTCTTCGCTGACCAACGCTGATCAGTCGTCCACGGCAGGAGGGCGGCGCGGCATCGGGCGCTCGCGGCGCCAGGCGCGCATCAAGGCCTCGTGCAAGGGCGGGATCACCAGGCGCAGCCGGTCCAGCGCCTGCGGCGGGCTCACCGCGTCACCCAGGTTGCCGAAGCAGAAGCAGCTGCCGACGATGCCGCCGAGGTCGATCCGGCCGTGCAATGCGACCCGGCGCAGGCCCAGTGCTTCGAGCGCACACTGCTCGCGCGCCGACATCCGCCCGGCATCGCCGGGCAGGGCCAGGATCTGTGGCTCGCCCGAATCGAGCCAGCGCTTCAGCGCCGGCCGATCGGCCAGGTCGAGCTCGCGCGGCATCCGTGCCAGCACTTCGGCCGGGTGGTTCAACGCAATGGCATGAACCAGGCGCAGCTGCGCCGGTGAGATGCGCACGATGGCCGCGATCAGCGAGCCATGCGGCAGCAGTGGCTGCAGCTGCCGGCGCGCCATCGCGGCGAACTGCGCTTCGTCGCTGCATTGCGCGCAGGCATCGCGCAGCTCGATCAGTCGAGCCGTTTCTTCGATCGATTCCTTCTTCATTCCCTTGTCCAGGTACCGTCCGCCGGCGGGATGCGGCGGAAACCCGGCCATTGGCGGCTCCGAATGTGCAGCGAATGCGGAGGCCGCCATAGGGAATGAAGATGGTGACCACAGGATGCCAGATGGCTCAGGCGAGCGATGGCACCACCTTCAGCAGGTCGCCGAGCCCGGCGCGCTCGAGCAACTGGGCGCGCATCCGGTCGGCGACGCCGCTGACGATTGCCGAGCCGTCGTCGCTCGGGTCGATGTGCACGCGGTACGGCCGCTGGCCGTACGGCGCATCGACCGCCGCGACGATGGCCCGCGCGACCTCGGCCACGTCGGCATCGGCCGGCTCCAGCTTCGCGAGGGCTGCGCCCACCTGCTGCGGCAGGCCGGCGTAGTGCGCGTCGTAGGCCTTCGCCACGTCGGTGTCTGCCGGATGCCCGGCGTTCTGGAAGTGGTTCGTGCCCGACGTGAACGCACCCGGCACGACGATCGTCGTCTCGACGCCGAAGCGTGCCAGCTCGCCGGCATAGCTGACCGCGAGCGAATCCATTGCCGCCTTGGCCGCGAAGTACGGGCCGAGGTAGGGCGGCGTGCCGCCCTTGACGCTGGAGCTCGACACCCACACGACCAGCCCGTGCCCTTGCCGTCGCAGCTGCGGCAGCGCGGCGCGGTTCAGGCGCTGCGTGCCCAGCGTGTTGACGTCGAACAGCTCGGCCACCTGCTCGGGCGTGAAGGCCTCGCTCGGGCCGAGCACCATGTGGCCGGCGTTGTGCACCACCACGTCCAGGCGCTGGTGCGTCTCGATGATCTGCGCGACGGTGCGGTCCACCGAGTCCTGCGAGCCGACGTCGAGCTCGATGGCGCGCAGATCGACGCGGTGGTCGGCCGCGTAGGCCGCGGCCTCTTGCGCCGCGTTCGCGTTGCGGGTCGCGATGGCCCGCATGCCGGCATAGACGGTGTGGCCGGCGTCGGCCAGCGCGCGGGCGGTGAGGGCGCCGAAACCGCTCGACGCACCGGTGATGACGATTACTTTGTTCATGAGACTCTCCAGATCAGGTAAGGACGATCAAGTGGGCACCGTGGAACCGGCTTTGCCGGGCCACTGGTGGCGCCCCCTTGAGGGGGAGGCGCGCAGCGCCTCGGGGGTGGGTCAAACAATGCCGCCGTTGGCGCGGAGGGTTTGTCCGTTGACCCAGGCACTGTCCGGGCCGACCAGGAACGACACGACGCCCGCGATGTCCTCCGGCGTCCCCAGCCGCTCCAGCGGCGCGGCCTTCGCGAGCCGCTCGATCAGCTCGGGGCTCTTGCCGTTCAGGAACAGGTCGGTCGCGGTCGGCCCCGGCGCGACGGCGTTGACGGTGATCTGGCGGCCGCGCAGCTCCTTCGCGAGGATGTTGGTGATCGTCTCGATCGCCGCCTTGCTGGCCGCATAGGCCGTGTACCCCGGCGTCGCGAGCCCGACCACGGTGCTCGAGAAGTTGACGATGCGCCCCCCGGCCTGCAGCCGCTTCACGGCCTCGCGCATCGTGTTGAAGCTGCCCTTGACGTTGATGTCGAACAGGCGGTCGAAGGTGGCGTCGTCGGTGTCGACGAGCGCCGGCATGTTCGCCGGCATCACGCCGGCGTTGTTCACCAGCACGTCGACGCGGCCGTAGGCGCGGACCGCCGCGTCGAACAGCGTGCGGGCGGCGGCGGGATCGGACACGTCGGCCTGCACCGCGGTGGCCTGCCCGCCGGCGGTGGCGATCTCGGCGACCACCTCGGCGGCCGCGGCGGCGCTGCCGGCGTAGTTGACGACGACGGCAAAACCGTCGGCTGCGAGGCGGCGGGCCACGGTGGCGCCGATGCCGCGGGATGCGCCGGTGACGATGGCAACTTGCTGGGTCATGGTGAGCTCCTTGGGAGTGGTGTGGCGATGAAGTGAATTCTGGTTGCTCGATGCAAATCAATAAATGAGCAAGAATTGACATCACTGTTCAACCAACACCAACAAACGAGCGCCCCGGATGGACCGTTTCCAGACCATGCAGCTGTTCGTGCGCATCGTCGAACTGGGCAGCTTCACGAAGGGCGCCGAAGACCTCGACCTGCCGCGCGCGACCGCCACCCATGCGATCCAGCAGCTCGAGAAGCGCCTGGGCACGCGGCTGCTGCAGCGCACGACGCGCCAGGTGAAGCCCACGCCCGACGGCGAGGCCTACCACCAGCGCTGCGTGCGGCTGCTGGCCGATCTCGACGAGACGGAATCGGCCTTCGGGCAGTCGGCGGCCAGCCCGAAGGGCAAGCTGCGGGTCGACCTGCAGGAGACGCTGGCCCGCCACTTCCTGCTGCCGCACCTGGGCGAGTTCTGCAGCCGCTATCCGGACATCGAGCTCGAGATCGGCATGGGCGACCGGCTGGTCGACCTGGTGCGCGAGGGGGTGGATTGCGTGCTGCGCGCCGGCAGCCCGCGCGATTCGTCGATGGTGTTGCGGCACGTGGCCGACCAGCCGCAGCTCACCTGCGCGAGCCCGGCCTATCTGGCGAAGTACGGTGTGCCCGCATCACTCGACGACCTGCCGCGGCACCGCGCGGTGAACTTTCTGTCAAGCGCGACCGGCCGGCGCGCGCCCTTCGACTTCATCGTCGACGGGCAGCCGCAGGTGGTGTTGATGAAGGGCAGCCTCTCGGTGCGCCATGCCGACGCCTATCTGGCCTGTTGCCTGGCCGGGCAGGGCTTGATCCAGATCCCGCGCTACCACGTGGAGGCCGAGGTGGCCGACGGGCGCCTGCAGGAGGTGCTGGCGCCGTGGTGCCCGGCGCCGATGCCGGTCTCGCTGCTGTACCCGCACAGCCGGCAGCTGTCGCCGCGGGTGCGGGTGTTCGTCGACTGGGTCAGCGCGCGGATGCAGGCCGCTGGTGCAGCGCCGAGTCGCGGATCCGGACCACCTCGCGCTTGATGGCCGGGACCGCGCTGGCCGCGGCGGCGGGCACGGCGGCGGCCATCAGCAGCACGTCGGCAGCGAAGGCGTTGCGGTCGGCGCGTTCGGTGACCGGCAGGCCGATCGCCACGGCCGCGAAGGCCACCGCCACCGGCACGGCCACGCCGACGCCGGGGAGCAGCTTGCGCGAGGCCGGCGATGAGAGCAGGTGTGACGGGCTCATGGTGTTCTCCCTGGCGATGGTCCCATTCTGAAGACGACCCGAAGACCTTGGTGTAGGTGCGCTCAAGCACCCGCTGTAGGAATTCCGCCCGCGCTGCCGGTCGCGGTCGGCGCGGGTGGTGACGGCAGGTGGTGCATCGAGCCGAAGCTGCGGGCGTAGGCCCAGGTCAGTTCGGCGCCCAGCAGGAAGATCTGCGCCGAGTAGTACACCCACACGAAGATCACGATCAGCGAGCCGGCGGCCCCGAAACCCGAGGCCACGCCGCTGGTGCCGATGTAGGCGCCGATCAGGTAGCGGCCGACGGTGAACAGCACCGCGGTCAGCAGCGCACCCAGCCACACGTCGTGCCAGCGCACGGCGACACGCGGCATCAGCTTGTAGATCATCGCGAACACGCCGGTCGTCATCAGCAGCCCGACCCCGAGGTTCACCGCCTGCGCGAGCGTGGCCCAGTTGCCGAACACGCCGCCCCACCACTTGCCGAGCGCCGAGATCGCGGCGCTGAGCACCAGCGAGACCATCAGCAGGAAGGCGATGCCGAGGATCATGCCGAACGACAGCAGCCGCGTGCGCAGCAGGTTCCACCAGCCGCTCGCGCGAACGCGGGCCGGCGCGCGCCAGATGCGGTCGAGCGCGTCCTGCAACTCGCCGAACACCGAGGTGGCGCCCACCAGCAGCACGGCGATGCCGAGCAGCGCCGAGGCCGTGCCCTCGGCCGGCCTGTGCAGGCTGGCCAGCACCGCTTCCACGGCCTGGGCCGATTCGGTGCCGAGCAGGCCGCGGATCTGGCCGAACACCTCGCCGCGCGCCGCCTCTTCGCCGAACACCAGCCCGGCGATCGCGATCACGATCAGCAGCAGCGGCGCCAGCGAGAACATGCTGTAGTACGACAGCGCCGCGCCCATGCTGGGCGCGTAGTCGTCGATCCACGCATTGCCGGCCTGCTTCACGAGCGACCACCAGGCGCGCAGGCCGGGCCAGCGGGAGGGGAGCGGGGCGGCGGTTTCCATCGCCGCCCAGCGTACGCAGCCGACGCGCTCAGCCAATCGT